>JALHSV010000525.1 GCA_022865525.1 Thermodesulfovibrionales bacterium | reverse complement strand
AGAAATTATGAATCATTCCGTCTATCACAAAATCTCTCTTTGTGGCTGAAATCAGCGCTTATCGATTACTTTGGAGGGCGTTTATTTGATGAAGAAGTATTGTCTCCCGAGTACTTTCATTGGAAAGCGGTACACTTTCGACATGTTACGATTATTAAGATCCATCCATAATGATGAGAAGGATGGTCTTATGGGAATCAGACATTTGACCTTTCAGTGTTTTTAAAAATTGAATCTGACCTGTAAGAAACCGCTTACCTTCGAAGATTTGCCGGACTACCAGGAGAAGATATGCACCTCTTTTTCCACTTTTGCTGTTTGCTTTTTGCTGATAATCCACATATTGTGATAACTATCCGCCGTGTGGACTTGAAGTGATCGTTAAAAATTTCAAACTTCTAAGCCGCTGATAAAAAAAGGGCAGCTATACTCTAAGCTGTCTTCTGCTTGGCGGTTTCTTTTTCAAGGACATCGACTATATATTTATTAAGGGTAACCCCTTTTTTTGTTGCTTCTACCGAAATACGCTCATGTAGGGTTGATCCAACGCGGATATTAAACGATCCCTTAAACGGATGCTCAGGCTCTTTACCCTGTTCCTTACAGGTCTGAAGGTAGTCGTCTACAGCTTCCTCAAATGATTTGTGCAGTGATTTAACGTCGGTTCCTTCATAGCTGACAAGGGCACGGATAAACTCGACCTTTCCATAAAACACCTTGTCCTCATCGCTGTAATGGACAGAACCGTAATAATTTTTATATTTCATCATATCTTTCATATCAATCCCTCTCCTCTTAAGGTTTCTTCGATCTGCTCCAACTGGTACTTTTTCAGTACCGGTGTTGGGTGCGGTTTATGAAGGATTATCGGAGGCAGCATTTCGTGAATGAACGTAACCCTTGATCCTCCGGGCTTACAAGACTTTGCTAATGTGTATCCAAATCCGTTCAACATGCTGATCAGTTCTTGCCAGGTAAAGTCACTGGGCCTCGACAGGAAACGATTGATAATCTTCTTATGCTTACTCAGGGATATTCTCCTTCAAGACATTCCCATAATCTTATAAAGATATTTTATCAGCAATCAATATGATATGCAACTATAATTAGTTGCATATCAGCCTATCCAGTTGACACTTGTATAAATGAAAAAGGTGAGGTCTTAAGGTCGGGGCAGATACCGTGAAGAAAACATGAAGTAATAATATCGGAGAGGGGAGGGTCGATGGTGAAATAGCCTAATCTGTATCGGGACCATCATAGGGGTCTATGGTATTCGGTTTCACAACGGTTGAACACTTTAATTAAGTGTCAATTGTCATAAAAGAAAACCGCTTTATTTGTTTATTTATAGCCGATATAATACTCAAAGAAGTTTATTCTTTTTTGTGCCAAATTTGGGATATAGAAGAACCTGAGTTCGGATATGACAAAGTTCCGATGATTGGTCACCAAGGTGATATGTTAAGAGAAGAGAATGAAAATAGAGGGAATTGGGGATAAAATGGGCATAGGAGAATATCGCTTTTTCGATCATGCCGTGAAAAGAATGATCAGAAGGTTGATTGATCGCGTTGAGATTGAGGATGCAGTATTAACGGGAGAGATTATCGAGGAATATCCTGATGACAAGTATTCTCCGAGCTGTCTTATTTATGGGAGGTCAAAATCTGGCAGACATCTTCATGTTCAGCTTTCGCTTCCACCGACAGTTGTTATTATTACGGCATATGACCCGGATGAGACCGAATGGATAGATTTTAGAGTTAGGAGGAAAAAGGAATGAAATGTGTTTTTTGTGGCGGTGAAACAAAAAAAATGCTGGTTACCTTCAGTTATGAAGAGGAAAACAGGTATTTTCTGGTTGAGCATGTCCCCGCTGAAGTTTGTGACCGTTGTGGTGAAAAGACCTATTCTCCAAATGTTACTGACGAATTATTGAAATTTGCTAAAGACAAATTTAAGCCAGTTAGAAAGCGGGAGGTTCCTGTTTTTGATTTTGCTGAAGCTTGATAGTGGCGGTGATCCGGCCCTTAAGTGAACAGAGGGAGGAATTCCCTATCGGACTTTTTCTGAGCAGAATGGACTCCTGCTGGCCTTAGCACGCTTATATTTTCCTCTGCATGTTGTGTCCTTATTTACAGTTTCTGGCTTTTCCGACATCAAATTTAGGATTTTAACTTGTTTGGAGATTAGTCCGGGGTTTTTAAAACACTTACAATAACACCAAAACACTTATAATTGTTGCTTTTAGTTACAAAACACTTATAATTTAAAATAAGTGTTTTGTAAGATTAGAACTATATTGTAAGTAATTTAGAAATATCATAAGCTTTTTGAGAGGAAGAATAATATGGTACCAGTAAAGGAAAAAGATATGAAGCCTGTAGGGTATAAGGCGGTAGAGAGGGTCTTGAGTATCGAAACGGTCCCTCATTTCCGCTCCTCGTATCTTTCAGCGAAAGGACAAAGGAAGACAGTAATCGAAGATGGGCAAGAACTGCAGATCTATCCTTCGCAGTACAATCCCGGGGAATCCGTCATCGATCAACTCGTGTTCGCACTTAAGTATGATGGTGTAAATCTTGAGATACTGAAGGCGGCATTAGAGAAGCTCGGTCCAGGAGCAGTAACACATTATGTGAAAAGCTATCCGGTAAGCAAGTATGCAAGGGTTCTGTGGTACTTGTATGAGTTTTTGACCGGCGAACGCTTGAAGTTACCGGACGTATCCGTCGGTAACTACGTAGAGATACTTGACAAGGAGATATATTTCACTGACTACCCGTTGAGAAGTCGTCGGCATAGAGTCGTAGATAATATGCTTGGTGTCAGGGACTTCTGCCCGACGGTCCGGAAAACCGACAAACTCCAAATGTTTATCTTAAAGAACCTGTCTGAGGAAGCAATAAAATTAATTGCAAAATATCCTGCGGAGGTAGTACGGAAGGCTCCTCAGTACCTTTACACTAAAGAAACATTAACGTCTTTCAACATAGAGCGCGAAAAACCAAGCCCAAAGCGTACCGCAAAGTTCATAAATATGTTACAGAATGCCGCTATGACACAAAAACTGGGAAAGGAACTTCTTATTGAAGTCCAGAATGCCGTTGTTGATGAAAGATTCGCAATGAGCGGCTACCGGGGTACCCATAATTATATCGGCGAGTCAGTAGGAGCTCGCAGGATAATCCATTATGTGGCTCCCTTGCATGAGGACGTAGGGGGCATGATGTCCGGGCTGTTTGAGAGTTTGCGCAGGATGTCAGGTATCGTGGATCCTGTAGTGTATGCTGCTGCGGTGTCGTTCGCCATGGTCTATATCCATCCTTTCGATGACGGCAATGGGAGGGTACATCGGTACGTAATACATCACATCCTAAAACAGGAAGGATTCACTCCCGAGGGGACGATTTTCCCTGTTTCTGCAACCATGCTTGCAAACCTGCAAGATTATGATAAGTGTCTTGAGACATTTTCGAAGAAGATAATGTCTCTTCTGGACTTTACTATTGACGAGCGGGGCGAGATCACAGTAAAGAATAAAACAGCAGATCACTACAGATACATGGACCTTACGCATGCCGCTGAATATCTCTACGAAACGGTTGAACGGACCATCAAAAAAGAATTCGTTGAAGAATTGGACTTTCTGGTGCAGCGCTCTCATGCCGTGAAGGCCATGAGGGATGTCGTGGATATGCCTGACAAGCTTATTGACCTCTTTATTAAAATAGCACTTGAGCAAAACGGTCATATTTCCAAAGCAAAGAAAAAGTCAGTCTTTCATATGTTGAACGACTCTGAAGTAGATGAGCTGGAAGAAATTGTCAGAAACTCATTTAAACGGCCTCACGCTACACAGAAACCCTGATCTTGCGCGTCTGAAATATCAAGTCTTATCCATCACAAAGGTCGATTGTCAGGACTCTGAAATGATCGCGGATCATGACTGCACCTCCTCTCGCGATAATTACTCTTTTAGCGCAGAAAAGTTCGCCCGGATCTGTCGACACAGACATAATCGATATAGTCATAATCATTAAAACATCCTATGCATTGCCCCTTGCAATCATAGTAGAGATTGTTGCAAGCCGCGGCGGCATTCAGGACGTCGAAGACGACAACATTCCCAAGAGACCTGCTGTCACGGTAACAGAAAACGGTTATGCTTTCTTCAGCAGAAACAGGCACGATCATCTGCATGCTTGTCAGGAAGATCATGACAACTGTTACGATCAGGAGATGATTCCTGACCCCCGAACCCTGGATGTATTTCATCTTTCTTCTCCCCTCTTTTGAAACCTCTTACCGATCATTTCCAATTTTGCACTACATGAAGGCGAAAGTTCTTTATCACGTTCCCTCAGACACTTGATAATCCTTCCGCCGCCCGGCTGGATTTCTTTGCAAAACTGTGCGATGTCACCCGCACAGGCCTGTTCACACTCTTTTATGAATCCCTGCAGTTCATGTATTTTTCCCCGGCATGATACGGACAATTCATTCTCATGTGCTTTTAAACAATTCAGGATGCGACCACCTCCGGGTTTAATCTCCTTGCAGTATTTTTCGATATCATCAGCGCAGATAAGAGATTCCTGTGCATTTGCTTGGGAATCGGAATACAGGACGACACAGAACAGGCTGACTATGATGAACAGGGCACTTCTTTGAGAGAGTAAAAATCTGCTCATTTCTTCTACCTCCTTTCGTATAATCTCGGCCATTTTGTTATTGCGAATATATAGAACAACAGCTTAATTTCTATTATTGACATTCTCGCACTAATGGCGACATTGTCTGATAAAATCCCTCCTAACCTCCCTTTGCTAAAGGGAGGAATAAAACCCCTCTTTGGCAAAGAGGGGAAGGGGGAGATTTTCTGATAAATATATTTTCAATGATGAGAACCCTAAGAAAAGTATCTAAGCGCTATGTCTTTTCTTCTGTCTTTTTATTGTCATCTGTACCCAATTCGATGATCCGTCTTGAGTATTCATCTTTCAGGTTATGCAAATATTCCACATCGATTGCACCTTTCCAGTTAACAATCTCTGTAAACCTCTTTGGTATGGAAACCGACTTCGGATCGTACCCCGTAGCGAACCTCGTTTTCCAACGAAGCTTCTGGATATGCCGCGATACATCAGAAATGCTCCCTGCGAGATCAGGATAACCGACGGAATTCAGGCACCGGCCGAGTAGTTCTTCATTGTATACACCGCGGGCGAAAAGGCATGCCAACATCGACGTAAGAAAGACGCGCCCCCGTTCGTCTTCTACGAGAAAATCTGCAGCCTTTGCGGCATTCTTTTCATCAGTTTTCTGGTCATAGGAATACCCGGCTGAGTCGAGATGGGAATGTCTGAAACCAAGGGCCTGTGAAATAAAGAAGGCTTCTCCTGTGGCATATCCGGACATCTCCTGTCCAAGGACACAGGCAAAATCTTTCCCGTTGTATCGTTCAGCAGCAACCAGGGTCCCTTTGCTCAGGATCTGATAGAATTCATTTGTTCCCAGGGCAAGATGCTGCATCGCCTCCTTGTATCCTTCAGCGTATCCGAATTTTAGCGGGATGATTGTTTCCTTTTCAGAAATAATTCCTTTTTCAACAGCCTCTGTTGCCCATGATAGGGCTACCCCGGCAGAAATGACATCGAGTCCCATCCTTTCAACGACGTCCATAATGTCAAGCACCCTGAAACAGTCAAGAACGCCAAGCATAGAGCCTGTTGCAAAAATAGGTTCGTGGTCATATGCCACCTGCCGGTACAGGTATCTGTTCTCTTCGGAGAACCGCTCCCGCACAAAACCGATATGTATGCAGCCAACCGGGCATCCTGCGCATGCATTGTTGCGGAGCAATGCCACCTCAGCAAACTTCTCACCTGAGATACCAGCGATATTCGGATCAGATGTCTGCTGGAGATTTCTGACCGGGAGAGCCCTGAGTTTGTTCAGTGGGATCACATTATTCGGAGTGCCGAGATCGTGGTACTTGCTCATCATGTCGGTGTCTGTGAGCTGTTTATGCACTTCTTCAAAGATTTTTGGATAATCCTTGTTTTCAGGAAGCAGAAATGTTGCATCTCCCTGTATGGCGATGCCCTTGAGATTCTTTACTCCCATGACTGCTCCTCCGCCGAGCCTGCCGAAATGGCGGTAGGTATCAGCGTTTATACATGCCATCGGCGAGCCTTGTTCTCCTGCAGGGCCTATGCGGAGAATACTCCTATGTCCGGCTCCCCTGAACATATGGCGAATATATTTGCCTGTAGCGAACACATCCATGCCCCACAGGTAGTGGGCTTCTTTTATTTCAATATGGCGGGATCCCAGTAAAATGCATACCGGTTTTTCCGCCTTCCCGGTTATTACAACTGCGTCCAGATCTGCAAACCGAAGGGTGAGGGCTGAACGGCCGCCGGCATGGCTTTCAGCGTACTGATTATGATATGGAGATTTAAAAGCGCAAACAGTTTTACTCATAAGCGGGAAATATCCGGTAAGAGGCCCGATCGCAAAAATAAGCGGCTGTTCAGGGTCATCCCATGGTTTAGCAAAATGGCCGAACTTATTGAACAGGAGAGCAGCAAGACCGCTTCCGCCGGCAACCTCATTCCGTCCATCCACTTCAACAATAGTACTCTGCCCCGAAGTAAGGTTGATTGTCAGAACTTTGAAATAATCGCGTATCATGATTGTACCTCTTCTTCTTTCTCACCTGCCGAAGTTTCCGCCGCAATTTCTTTCATCTCAAGGCAGTCATGGGGACAGTATTGAACGCACCGGCTGCAATGTATGCATACAAAAGGTTCTCCTATTGGATCAAGATAGATGGCATATACGGGACACGCCTTCGCACACTCACCGCAGCGGATGCAAAGTTTCTT
>JALHSV010000524.1 GCA_022865525.1 Thermodesulfovibrionales bacterium | reverse complement strand
CATAATGGCAGTATGCTCTCCAGAGCACCTTTTGAATATGCAACAAAATCATCATTTTCTAAAGAAGGGGCAAGGTGCTTTCTATGAACAGTAGTCATTCGTTTCCTCTCTGAATCAAAAGGAATCTCTTTTATTCGTTCAGCTTTTATCTCTCCGATGATCTCTCTGACAAACTGCAGCAATGCTACTTCGGTCGGATCACCTTTATAATGCCCATTCAAAAACCGGGCATTGTTACAGAGACTGGCGATTCTGAGAATTTCAGGCACGCTTTCTTTCTTAACATCTTTCACATCACTGATTGTGTCATCAAACCATATTTTTCTTGCAGCCATCTTGTTCTGAGTGAGGGTTCCTGTCTTATCAGTGCATATAACAGTCACAGCACCAAGGGTCTCGACCGAGGTTAGAGTTTTTATTAATGCTTTTCGCTTTGCCATTCTCTGGCTCCCCATTGCGAGCGAGAGAGTCATGGTTGGGAGCATTCCTTCTGGAATAAGGGCAACTGTTATTCCGATAGCAAAAATAAAATTGTCCCAAAAGCTTCTTCCGATAACAAACCCAAGAGAAAAGAAAAGGAGACCGACTGCCCCAGCTATGGTGGCTATAATTCTGGTTGCTCTTATGATCTCCTTTTGAAGTGGACTGAGTCCTGCTTCAACCGCACTTGTCAGATGCGCAATACGTCCAAACTCTGTCGCCATTCCTGTCGCAAAGGCAACTGCCTTTCCCGAACCACTTATCACTGTTGTACCTGCAAAGACGATATTAAGGCTTTCAATAAGTTCTCCCCCATAGGGCTCATAGCTTCTCAAGATTGGCTCGGACTCTCCTGTGAGAGGCGCATTGTTCACTTTCAGATCGGACGTCTCAATGAGCCTTGCGTCTGCTGGAACCTTGTCACCTTCTGAAAGTAATATCATTTCACCAGGCACAACCTCTTTTGCATGAATCTCTTTTTCCTTTCCCTCTCTCAGAACCTTAACAAAAAACGGGAGGAGTTTTTTTAGAGCATCAAGCGCCTTTTCAGTGCGGAATTCCTGGATAAAGGTAAAAAAAGCATTTATGAATATCACTGCTGTTATCGCAAGGCCGAGCGTAAGCATGCCCTCCCCGGGATGCAGATATTCCGAGAGAAAACTGAGAACAGCAGCTATCCAGAGGAGGACAGCAAGGAAATGGGTAAACTGTGAGATAAATCTGAGAAATAAGGGTTTCTTTCTGACTTCCTTTATTTCATTCGGACCATATTCTTGCAGACGCTTCTTTGCTGCTTCTTCAGACAGACCTGTCTCAGAAGTGATAAGGGATGTGAAAACTTCCTCTTTGGTCAGATTTTGGATTTTCAATGGAAATGCTATCCTTTTTCAGTCATTCCGACTTGTTCGGAATCCTTCTTTAGTTTTGTCAAAATGCTGTTTAGAAGAAGATTGTTTTGAAGAAAGATTCCCGCCAAGCGGGAATGACAGTTAGTATAATCACGTATTAATTATTCATACCCTTGGTCTGAGAATTAAAAGATTGCACGGAGTTTCACGGAGTACCGTCTCTACAGGATTACCGCTTGCAATACTCCGTAAAAGACTCCTTTCACTGGCGCCCATCACGATGAGGTCAT
>JALHSV010000523.1 GCA_022865525.1 Thermodesulfovibrionales bacterium | reverse complement strand
TAATCTGTTCTTCTTGCGTATAGATCGCTCTATGATTATTTGAAATGGAAACAATTATTCATACATGCTATGTTTCCTTTATTAATGATTACCGCGTGAGTCAATACAATTCCGTTTAGTCGTGGCTGACATCCGCGCTTGTCGATCACTTTGAAGGGCGTTGACTTGCTGAAGTACTGTGCCCTGATTCCTCCCCTT
Organism: Thermodesulfovibrionales bacterium; assembly: GCA_022865525.1. GTDB lineage: Bacteria > Nitrospirota > Thermodesulfovibrionia > Thermodesulfovibrionales > SM23-35 > JALHSV01. Next base: position 1,333 of record JALHSV010000523.1, on the reverse strand, counting down.
TGTAGGTAGCACACGTCAGGGGGCATATGCTGTTCCAAAGTGGTAGGTTTGCATCGGATTTGCAACCCTTTTTATAACTTCGGAAACAGCCCTTTCCCATAGCCATAAGCGCAGATGTTGCGGGTAGTGGGAGAATGGGGGGAGAGCCAATCCCGACTGAACACCTGAACTAATTGACAAGTGCGGCAATTTGCGTATAGAATGGAGACAAATGACACATGTGGCAAGGAGGTAGGCATGGAACTAACAAGAGTGGAAGAAATCCTTGGAGGAAAGAAAGTCCTCCACAAGAAGATACAGAATCAGATGGATATGGTTGATCTGATCGAACAGGGCTTAACGAAAGAAGCGGCAATGCATCTTGCAAAGGCCTTGAGCATTACAAATAAACGACTTGCTGAGCTGCTTCCTATTTCCAAGAGGACATTAGAAAGATACCATGCTACAAAGCATCTCGACAGAGCTACGTCTCAACAGCTAATATCCCTCGCGAGACTCACTGCCAGAGGGTTCGAAGTGTTTGGAGATCCGGACAAGTTTGTCGAATGGATGAATGCACCCTGCACAGCCCTTGGAGACAGAGCTCCCATAAGCTTGATAGCTACTCAGGTAGGCATCGATATGGTACTTGACGAACTCGGAAGAATCGAGCACGGCATATATTACTGATGGATGTCTATCGAATTTCGAGCGGATTATATATCAAGGATCTCACAGGGCTCGGTCCAAAGACTTACGGCGGAAGATGGAATTATAGAGGTGTTCCAGCAATTTATACCTCTGAAACCAGAGCACTTGCCGCACTTGAGTTCCTCGTTCACGTCAAAACAAGAAAGGCCGATAACCTCAAAATTGCAACAATCTCCATACCAGGCAGCATCGTTCCCTTGGAATTCCGTATAGAAACCCTGCCTAAGGGATGGCGCGATCACCCGCCGCTGGTCAAATTGGCTGAAATGGGCACCGACTGGCTGAAATCACTAAAAAGCCTCCTGCTCCGCGTGCCATCGGCAGTCATACCGAATGAAGACAATCTCATCATCAACCCCATGCACGCAGATGTGAAGTATGTAAAAATCAGTCATGTCGAAGACTTTACATACGATAAACGCCTGCATCTTTAATTGAGGGTCATAAATCGTCATAAAACCATACTAAAAGAAATGACAAAAATAGCCGCAATCGGCTTTTATATTTAAAGATTCCCAGCTTTATGAATATCGATTTTTGTGGTATATTGTGACCGTATATTTTCATTATTAGTTTGTTTAGATTCTAAGGCTTCCAACCCTTTTGATTCTATTACAAGTAGTGGTGAGAAAGGAATCAACAT
>JALHSV010000522.1 GCA_022865525.1 Thermodesulfovibrionales bacterium | reverse complement strand
TGGATCTGGGAATAAGCAAGATTGAAAAATAGAGAGAGTTGAAAATAAATAAGAAAAACAAAAAGAGAGAAAACCTCTGGTGAGACGTCATAGTTTCCCCCGATAATGCGTATAAACCATAATTCCCCCGTAATCCTATAATGTAAATATAGTTTCTTTTTCAATATATTACAAGTTCTACTATTTATAAACATTAGTTTGTATATATTTTAAAACTAAAGTTTCAGTCAATGGGTACTCTACACATTTAGAAATTTGAAGGTTGGTTTACTCCGTATTCTCAATTAATGATTATGATGAAGCTGCACCTCGGAAAACTTATACCATGATTTTATAGACTCGTAGTGAAGAGTCCATTAGGTAATCAATAGGAATAGCATTTTTTTGAAGATGTCATCTCCTATGTGGACTGGAGAGCACTAACAATACCTCTGTAGGCGTTTGCTTCAGGAAGAAAGAGAAATAATGATCAAGCCCTGGCGAAGCAGGGCAACATGTCATATTGCTGGAAGAGTGCGGGGCGCTATTTGTTGTTCTGCGGTTTTTTGCGTTACACAGCGACTATAACGCTACCAATTCTAATATTATGGTCGAGACAATAGTTTGGGACGATATCCCTGCATCTATATCCTGCTGAATCCTCACACAAGCGGTTACCCAATGCTTTCATTATCGCTGACTTTGGCCCCTGTCGCGGCTATGCTCTCCTTGCTATTGTTCGCAAAAAACGTCCCGGCCCTTTCCCTTGCTTCATCCATACTGCTGCTTGACTGGACCCTGGTCGCCAAAGAGTGTCCGAATTTATAGTTCCGGGCGAAGTAGTGGGTAAATTCCTTCAGCCTGCCCAAGCGGTACACGGGGCGATAATCCGCGTTCAGGGCTTCGAAAAAGCCGGCATAAACATCCGGCAGCGACACTACGCGCTCCGGGATATCGCGGCCGAATACAGTCCTGGCAATTTCGGCAAAGAGCCAGGGTCTTATCACCGCCCCCCGTCCGAGCATCAATCCGTCGGCAACTGATACTCTCAGGCATTTTTCCGCGTCCTCTACCGAGAAAACTCCGCCATTGGCGATAACGGGTATTTTAATGCATTCCTTTATTTCGGCTATATATGCCCATCGCGGATTTCTTGCAAAAGGCTCATGTTTGAACCGGGCGTGCACCGTAAGCATATCAACGCCCTCACCTTCGAGCATGGTGCAGAACGTCTTTAATTTCCCGCTGTCGGCGTCGCTGCCGAGGCGGATTTTCGCAGTCAGGGGCAAGGCGGTGCGCTTTCTGGCCTCGGTCACGATGCTGCGGGCCTCATCCGGTCGTTCCATCAGCATGCCGCCCGCGCCGAACTTGCTGACCGACCGCGATGGGCAGCCCATGTTCAAATCAACAGCGTCAGCCTTCATTGCGTGAAGCGCATCAATGGCCCGGCCTATCTCTTTGTCAGTGGAAGTTAGGAGCTGATAGGAAAGCGGGCTTTCCGTTTCGGTTCTGATCAGATACGGGGAAATGCGGGGATTTTCCGTGGGCAGTCTTTTTGCCGAGAGCATTTCGGTCGACAACAGACCGACCCCGCCGAAGCCGATCATAATCCGCCGGAGGGCGCTGTGGGTAAGGCCCGCCATCGGCGCAAGGAGAAGCGGCGGATCGATCAGCAGATTGCGAATCTGTATCGCTTGCGGCTGTGTTTGCACATTCGTTTCAGCTTTCATCGACATTAAGGAACACATTCCCTATCTGCCTTCGATTAACGTTCGCACTCCGCACGATTGTATCATATTCGAAAAGTGTCGATTACGGGAAGAAGCAAAACGGAAATAATACTTCCTGAAGTAAATGTCTTTCGGCAATCACAAAATAGTGCACAGTTGAAATGGAAATAGAAATAACCTGATTGGTTGATTATTCTGATGTAATCACATTATAATTACACATAACGTTGTTATGGAGAGGTGATAAATGAAAGTAAGTATTGTATCGGTTGGTAATTCAAAAGGAATTAGGATTCCAAAGTCTATATTAGAACAGTGTAATTTTGATAAGGAAGCTGAACTTGAGGTTGAGAACAACAAAATAGTTCTAAAGCCAGTGAGGAAAAAACGTAGAAACGGCTGGGACAAAGCATTTAAATTAATGCATGAACGCAAGGAAGATGCGCTGTTATTGCATGATTCATTGGATATTGAGATGAAGAACTGGGAGTGGTAGTGTGCAATACGATGTCTACTTGATAAATTTGGACCCGACTATAGGCCATGAAATAAAGAAGACCAGGCCATGCCTTATCATATCTCCTGATGAGATGAACGATAATTTACAGACTGTCATAATAGCGCCAATGACAACTAAATCACATGACTATCCTACCCGGGTGAGGGTAGATTTTCGGGCTAAGATCGGATGGGTTGTTCTTGACCAAATACGAACGGTTGATAAGGAAAGACTGACCAAAAAACTCGGCTCAATAGATAAAAAAGAAGTCCTAAGAATTAAGTCTATCATCAAAGAAATGCTTGTGGACTGAAAGGCCAGGGAGGCAACAGTCCTTCCTGAAGCTGAGATATTTAAAACAAGCCTTCCGATAGTATGTTATTCCTCATAATCATCGCAGTTTTTGTAATTTCAATCACTGATGCTATTTCTCGTAGCGCCTAAACTGTATACAAGAACTGGCAGTATCCTTTAGGGGGAATTACATGGAAAAAATCGAATCAGCATAGCATTCCTGCCAGAAAAACATACAGGGAGGAGGTGAATCAATCTTTTTCAAATTCTCGTAGTTG
>JALHSV010000521.1 GCA_022865525.1 Thermodesulfovibrionales bacterium | reverse complement strand
GAAACAATTTCGAGCACCGTTTTGACCTGCTCGCAGGGAAGTGGCTGGATAATGAAACCTATGCACTGTTTTACCGTTTTGGCGTGAATCTGTTTCAGGAGGGACAGCTGAAAATAGAGGCTCAGCCCACCTACTGGAAGTTCGGGGGAGATGAGGACTATCAGCTATCCCTCTGTTTTTCAAGCCAGGTGACCTCAAATGTAACGGTACGTTTAGGGTATACCTACGACCATGCCTCTGATGATAACAGAGTTCTTCTGCAGCTCTATTACTACAGGCCGATATGAAATCACGGTTTTATTGTCATATAGATTTTCCGGAAAGGCAAAAGGTTTCCGTGTGAAGGCTGCTATTTTAGTTTTCTTCCTTGTCACGACAGGATACAGCCCGGGCTGGGGCGCAGTGGGGTGCGATCTGAATGACCCTGATCGTGATGTGGCAAGGCTTTTCCCTGAATCCACAGGATATAAGACAGTCTATGTCTCTGTCGCACAAAAGGGAGGAGAGAGTCTCCTGCTGAGGATCGAAAAAATACTGGGGGACAAGTTTCATGGAATTTACGAGACCATTGATGTCCCTTATACAATATATGAAATCTTTGCCGGTAAAAAGAAAATCGGCTATATTCACGGAGTCAACCAGAAAGGCCAGTTCGGCGGTATTCAGGTCTTCCTGGCCCTTGACCCTGAAGGTCGTATAAAGGCCTTCTACATACAGAAAATGACCAGCCAGTATGCCGGAAAACTGCGTGACGCAAAGTTCGGCAGGCAGTTCATCGGGCTGACCCTCATGGATTTAGATCTTTATGACGTTGTTACGGGAAAAGCATCAGGAAAGGTATCTGCGATAAAAAATCCGGTACCTGAGGCCGAACCCGATTTCAGGGCCGCCCTCAGAGCCACAAAAAAGAACCTTATTCTTATGGACGAGTTTGTCTATTCATCGCATCCGGCATCATCGAATCCGGGACGGATACAAAAATGATAAGTAAATTTCAGGTGGCCTACAAGAATCTGCTCCGGAAGAGGACCAGAAGCATTCTGACCCTCATTGGCATAGCCCTTTCAGCCTGGGTTCTTGTAAGTCTGCTTGGCTTCAACCAGGGGTATGAATCTGCGCTGAATAAGGACATAGACAACATGGGTTTTCAGATGATGATCATGGCAAAAGGCTGTCCTTATGAGGCTGCAACCATGATGCTGAAGGGAGGCACCGGACTCCGTTATATGAAAGAGTCCATTATTGACAATATAGTCAATGAGCCGGAAGTAGATAAGATCACTCCGATGCTGATGCAGGCTGTCTTTGATCCGAACAAGGGAGAAAGCGGCGGGATATCCGCCTACCTCGGGGTTGATCCACGGAGCTTCAGCGAAATGAAGCCCTTTCTCACATTCAGGCAGGGTGGATGGTTTGTCAATGAAGATTCCTATGAAGCTGTTATGGGCTATGAGGCTGCCGAACTCGAACAGCGTGAGACAGGCGACATGATTCTCATACCTGAGAAGAATATCCAGCTCAAGGTTGCAGGTATACTGAGCAGGACCGGTACACAGGATGATGGAACTATCTTCGTGCCCCTCAGGACGGTGCAGAAGATATTCGACAGATCCGGTGAATTGACCACGATAGGCATCAAAGTAAAAAAAGACGCCGACAGCACCCTCCTTGAGGAGAAGCTGTATAAGCTTCCGGATGTCCAGATAGTGAGTCTTGCAGAGGTGAAACATACCATCATGAAGCTTATTTCCACGGCAAAGGTTATGGTACTCTCGATCGCCATTATAGCCATCATGATAGCGATGGTGGGTGTTATCAACACTGTCCTGATGTCGGTTCTCGAGAGACTCAAGGAGTTCGGAATTCTTAAAACCATTGGCGCCATGCCGTGGGATATATTTACACTGGTATGGATCGAGACCCTGATACTTTTCACGACCGGAGGCATCCTCGGTATTGTCCTGGCGCTGCTCCTCTCAAGGGTAGCGGACATAGTTATACGTCAGATACTGCCATACGCTCCGAGCGGAGGCCTTGTTGTCATCAACCTGAAACTAATCCTTATTACCCTAGCTATAATCCTGTTTATCGGGCTTCTGAGCGGCCTCTATCCCGCATGGAAGGCAGGAAGGGTCAGGCCGCTGGAAGCAATAAGGAGCGATGTCTGAAGATGCCTGATAATCGTATATCGATAGATGCGAGAAACCTGACAAAGGTCTATTCCCGGGGAAACGAGGAAGTGCTCTCGGTAAATGATGTTTCCCTGCAGATTAATAAAGGCGACTTTGTCTCAATCATCGGACCTTCAGGGTCCGGCAAAACCACACTGATCAACCTTCTGGGCTGTCTCGACAACCCGACCTCAGGTGAACTATACCTGGGAGGCCGGCCGATCTTTGACACATCCAGGCGTCTTTCTGAGCGTGAACTGACAGGGATCAGGCGAGAGGTTTTCGGATATATTTTCCAGAATTTCTACCTTATCCCAACCTTGACTGTCATGGAAAACATTATGCTGCCCCTGACCTTTTACCGCAAGGCGGGCTCGGAGAATGAGGTGGACAAACTCATGAAACTCCTGGGAATAGACCACCGGAAGAACCACCT
>JALHSV010000068.1 GCA_022865525.1 Thermodesulfovibrionales bacterium | reverse complement strand
TCACCAACGGGGAGAGACGGTCTACCGAATATCTTTACACATAACCCTTGATCAGAGATATCCATCGTACATGCCTCGTGGAACTGGTCTTGATGCGAAAATACAAAGGGAATTTCTTTCTTTATACGAAACTGTTTTCTTTTTTCTGTCCCGTATTTGCCGCTGAAAAGAATTCCGCAATAAGGACATGGCTTGAAGTTCTCTACAGAAGCGGTATACGAATCTTTACTACACCCCGGACATTTCAGCCTTAAGATCAAGGTGCCTCCTGTAGAAAAATCATTTCAAAAGAACCGGTTACCTATTCATAAATTATTTGCATATACACTATTACACCAAACATGAATATTTTACAATCACCCATAAGGCTGTAAACTTATAATAATAAGTTTGTAGGGATATAGAACTTTTGTTTTAATACTTTAAATATGGCCCGGCCATATCTTATGTGTATAAAGTGCAAGCTGAAGTCTGTCTGAAACGCCGACCTTCTTGAATATCCGGTTACAGTGGGATTTCACCGTCTGCTCAGCGATACTAAGCTTTTGCGCTATTTCCTTGTTTCTGTAACCATGGCATATGAGTGATACGATCTCTTTTTCTTTCCTGGTCAGGTCAATCTTCCGGTCCACATGAGTCATGTTATAGAGAACATCTTTGATCAGTTTACGGTCCAGCCACAATTCTCCGGCGTAGACCACTTTAACAGCTTTTCTGAGGATCTGAGAATCAGCATCAGGTGCGAGAATGCCGAAAACTCCTCTTGTCAGTAACTCGGGGATCTGCCTCTCAGATTCCGAAAGCCATGACCTGTCACTGATCAGTAAAATCTTTGTAGGGTTGTCCTCCGGAAATTCATCTGGGAAGGATCTGAATATCTTGAAGTCCGCAAGAATAATATCAGGGGTGAGTTTTAATATCTCTTTTATATCAATCCCTTCATCGAAAATACCGATGACATCTATTCCGTCCTCTTCCCTGAAGAGTTTCTTTATTCCCTCACCGAGAAGATAACTGTGGCAACCTATAGCTATTCGTATGGTCATATCATTCATTGATCGGTATGTCTCATTCTTCAAAATATGTCGCGGAAGCTGCCTCGGATTCCCACACGGTTACGCCGGAAAGACTTACGCTGGTATCGTTCAATTTTTTTTTCAGAGAATCATAGATCCATTTAGCAATATTTTCTGATGAAGGATTTTTTTCAGTAAAAGGAAAGATATCGTTTAAAAACCCATGATCAAGAGGTGCCAAAACCTCTTCAGTAAGCCGTTTCAGTTCATGGAAATCTATCGCTAAATCGATTTCATTCAGCTTCTCTGCGAGAACATACACCTGCACTTTCCAGTTATGCCCATGAAGTTTTTCACATTGCCCTTTATACCCTCTCAGTTGATGCGCAGCAGAGAAATACGTTTCGATCATTAATTCAAACATATTCGGTAATCAGGCTTTTTTCCTAAAAATCGATATATAGGGCAGGTTCCTGTATTTATTGTCGTAATCAAGGCCGTAACCGACAACAAACTGGTTGGGAATAACATACCCGACATAATCCAACGGAATATCAACTTCCCTTCTCTCTTTCTTGTCCAGGAATGTACATATCTTCAGGCTGAGGGGAAAACGGCTAAGAATTCTTTCCCGGATCTGATTGAGGGTAATTCCGGTATCAACAATATCGTCTATAAGAAGCACATGCTTATCCGAAATGTCTTCGCGGATATCATAATGAATCTTCACTTCACCCGATGTTTCAGACTTCACATAACTTGAAGCGAGAATAAAGTCGAGGGTAAGAGGAACCTCGATTTCACGAACAATGTCGGAGAAAAACATGAATGACCCTTTCAGGATTCCCACCGCAAGAATTTCTTTTCCAACATAATCTTTTGAGATATTTTGAGCAAGTTCTTTAACCTTTACCTGTATCTGTCGGGTAGTCAAAAGAGGTTTTCCGATAATCATACACGCTCCTTAATGATTTAAAATTGCAGGTTTATCGCGACAAATATATGTACTATTTAATATAAATTTCTTCAAAAGCGCAAGTGATATCTGAATGGTAAACGCTTTTTCCCCATAGTAATTCCTGTCAATCTGCCGGTTGTTAATGATGATGGTATAATAAAGAACTCATTATTGTATGCCGATCAACGTCTTTTATACCGCATTTGCCTATAAGGGTTCAACTGAAGAACTCTTCAAAAAAGCTACAAGAAAAATAAAGGGTCCGGACTATTCAAAAATCCTTTATCTAAACCCGACTCCATGGAAAATATGGGATGCACAGCGAATATTCCATGCGGTTACGGGTGATTGTTACATACCACCTGAAATGATGACCATAAAACAGCTTTCAAAGCGGCTTTTCCAACTGTATGAAAACAAAAACATCATACCACAGTCGCTGACACCAGTCATCCTGTCAAAACTGTCTGACAGAACCCTTGGGTATTCATGCCTGATTGCCGACTTCATAAATGAGATAAAACGGTATCATCCGGGAAAGACCCTGGAAACAATCGCCAGCGAACTCCGGTCGATTTTTGATCGCTTCGGAATACCTGAGGAGGTCTCATCTATGGCTATGGAAGCTGCGAACATCATGGGGCGATATCAGTCAATGCTGAAGAAGTGCAATGCTGTTGATGAGAATGATGCTATGGAACTATGTCCTTGCATTATACGGCAACACACGATGAGGTATGATTGCATTATCATTGACGGTTTCTACGAATTAACCGGAATAGAAGAGACGATCCTCAAGACGTTGATTGACAACGCACTTGACACCTTTATCTCAATTCCTTATGACGCTGATTATCATTTTATAACAGTTGGATACGTTAATTTTATCAATAATAACTTTATGTTTAAAGCTACGTATCTTGATTATGAAAAACCACACATGCATCTGGCCCACCATCCTTATCGGGGGGAAGAAGAAGAGATCGAGGGGATTGCGAGAGGTATAAAGAATCAATTTATAGCAGGGACCGCACCTGATTTGGATAAAATCATCGTTGTTTTTCCTGAGCTTCACGCTTATTCAGATATGCTGTCACGAGTTTTCAGGAAATACGGCATTCCCTTCACCATTGCATCTGAGAAACCTTTTGCTAAGAAAAAGCCTTTTCTCGACCTCCTGGCGTTGCTCGATTCAGTATCGAACGATTACCCGAGACTTAAGTTTTCTCAATTCCTCATCTCCCCTTATTTTAAAGCCCTCCCCACTTCCTTCAAGGAATATATCCCCTCTATCTGTATTGCCTCAGGTCTCACAAAAGGAAAAAACGCATGGTTAAACCTTATGAAGTCCGAGGAGAAGTATTCTTATGGAGAACTCATCAGCGGAAAGGAATCCCGGGCCATTGAAAAAGATATTGCGTGGGTCTTCAAAAAACTGTCGCACCTTGAATCTATACGCAATAACGCGTCTTTCAGTGATTTCAGCGAAGCTGTTATGAATCTCCTGAATGATTTTGATTTCACCGATATCGGAAATCAGGATATCAACAACAGGGATAAGATCATTGAGATATTAAACGAACTTTCCTTTGTAGATAACTTATCTAATGCTTCTCCAACAGATATGCACACGTTCACAGAAGCACTGAAACACTGCCTGAATGCGACCTCTATAGAGACAGACAATTTAGGTGTCCGTGTCATGAGTTTCATGGATTTAGCCGGCCTCGAACCTGAACATCTGTACTTCGGCGGACTGAGAGACGGGGCTTTGCCGTCCAAACCTGATATTGACCTTCTCTTGCCGGACAGTGTCAGGACAGAGCTTGGCCTTGTTAATGTGGAGAAATATCTTCTTCTTCAGAGATTTCTGTTCACGAGGGCGCTGTCATCTGCGAAGAATTACTCCCTCAGTTATTCTGTGATGGAAGGAGACAGATTGTTTCTCCCCTCCTCATTTTTATCATGGAATCAAGAAATAACGAAGCCGGTACACGGGATATTTTCAAGGGAAGAAGAGCTTATCAGAAAAAGCAGAGTGCTGCTTTCTTCATTCATATCAGATGTACGCGTGATCGACAAGAGATTGATTCAAAAAATGTTTGGAGAGAAATCTTCCATCCGTGTGACTGATATTGACGCGTACAGAACCTGCCCGAGAAAGTTCTTCATCGAAAAAGTCCTTTCCCTGAAACCGCTGGAAATCAGAAAGTTCGAGATGGAGGCATTAGTCCTGGGGACCATCGCACATGAAATTATGCAGGAACTGCTATCAGAGCCATTTGCAGATTTAAATACCCTTGTTCTGAATGCCGGTAAAAGAATAGACGCTCTCCTGTCCCGAAGGCCTCTTGAAGACTACTGGAAAAAAGTCATCAAGGATACATTCCTGTCAATCCTTCCCGTTATCTATGAACTCGAGCGAAAAATAGCGGATGAAGGGTATACGTTCATGAGGGCTGAAGTTCCAGTCAAAGGAGAGGTCTTGAAGGGGATCACCCTGAAAGGGAAGATCGACCGGATAGACAATAAAATTATGAGCCAAGAGTTAAAAGACACAAGTGGAGACAAAAATATATCACTCAACTATCACGTATCATCATTCGGAACCCCTGTTGTAGAGCTGATAGATTACAAGACAGGTGCGACCCAGTTCAGTGGTTCTCAGGTACTATCACAGGGAGTTAACCTTCAGTTAATTCTCTATGCTGCGTTAATGAATTTAACAGGTGTTCTTGTGGAGCGTGTCGGGATATATTCATTACGGGATCTTTCCCTGTCGTGGATCCCGAACAGAAATGACAGAAAGAATGGCCGCACATTGGAGGATTACAGAGAAGCGGGACTCCGGTTTCTCGAAGAAACGGTTATAAAGATGAGGAAAGGAGAATTCCCAGCGCTTCCTCTGATCGAGCAGATATGCAGGAATTGCCCGGAAAGGCCTTATTGTCCCTATATACAGAAAGCAGTGATGAGATAACAGCAGATATGGAAAAGTATCTTGATATAACAAAGAGTGTGATCATATCAGCCCCGGCTGGTTCCGGGAAAACGGAAAAACTTGCACGCCGTTATGTCAGCCTGTTACTGAGCGGCTCTCAGATAGAACATATCCTTGCGATAACATTCACCGAAAAGGCTGCTGCAGAAATGAAGGAAAGGATTCTCACGATACTCGAAGCCGAGCATCCTGCGCTTTTCATACAGATTCGGGAGAAGATGCCGTTCATGCGTATTTCAACAATCCACTCATTCTGTCTTAAACTGATGAAACGTTTTTCAATGGAGCTTGGCCTTGATCCCTCTCTCAAGGTTATGGATGAATTCAATGCATCCACCCTCTGGACCGAATCCGTTTATGAAAGCCTTATGGAGGAAAATGAAAAGCCCGACCTCTTCTTTTCCATGATTGTCACCAGAGGGGTAAAGGGCTGGAACAGTCTTTTCAGGATAATCAATGAACTGCACAGCAAGAGGCCTCATCCGGAGATCATGATCAAAGATGATCATCCTGCTGAAGGCGAAGAAAAAAGAATTCTGGAATTGTATGCCCGATGTCTCAGGTGGTATACCGACAAGAAACGGGAAAGGCATCTTATCGATTTCAATGACATCGAATTGCTCGCATATGAGGCACTGATAAAGAACCCTCAATGGCAGACTTTTCTGTATTCCTTTGACGAGCATACAGACCATATCCTGGTCGATGAATTTCAGGACACAAGTTCTCTGCAATGGAAGATCATCGATAAACTGACGGAGGAGTGGCGTTCAGGTCTCGGCGCAAAGAGAGACAGAGGAAAAATACCAACCATCTTCCTTGTCGGGGATGAAAAGCAGTCAATATATCTCTTCAGGGGTGCAAATGTCGAAATATTTCAGGAAGCAAAGGAAAAATTCTCTGAATGGCTTGCAGAAGAATTCCACTTCGAGGCGATTAAGGAAAACTACCGGAGTCTTCCGGAGATCGTAGCCTTTGTCAACAGCCTTTTCACGCTCCTGATGCCGTCAGGTCTGTTTGAACGATGGCGCACCAGCTATACTCCTTTTGAAGCAACACGAAAAGGAACCGGACAGGTCGAACTCATTCTGCTTGAAGGGGAAGAGGGCATCAGGAAAAACCGTGAACACGAAGCCTCGGTTCTTGCCCGCAGAATACGCTCACTGAATACTGTTCACGAAATATGGGATGGAGAAATCAGGAGGAAATGCGCGTATGGTGATATGGCAATCCTCCTGCGGAAACGTACCCACCTTACCGTGTATGAAGAAGCGCTGCGACGTCATGGAATACCGTTCATTGTGGTAAAAGGTATCGGGTTTTATGATGAACCCGAGGTGGCGTTCCTGAGAGAGCTGCTTTTCTTTCTTGTTGATCCATATGATGACCACAGTCTTTTCTGCCTGTTGCGGTCTCCGTTATTTGGTATCGGCTACGGAATGTTTATGAGGATTGTAGATAAAGGCAATGCCCCGCTTTTCGGGAAGCTTGGCATGGTGAAGAACAAGAGGATTTCCGGGGCGTTCCGTATCATATCGAACTGGCTTGAAAAATCCAGAACAACACCCTTTGCTGTGATTCTTGAAGATGCCCTGTCAGAAACAGGTGGATGGCAGTATTTTGGGGAACATCAGAGGCATGCAAATGTGAAGAAATTCATAGCGCTCATCGAAGAGTATGAGTCTCAGGGGTTTTCCGGTCTTGAAATCAGGGAGAAACTCATACAATCAAAAACGCGAGAAGAGTCAAAGGCGCATATGAATACCGAGGGCATGAATGCGGTCCAGATTATGACAATTCATGCAGCAAAGGGACTGCAGTTTCCTCTAATATTCCTTCCTGCCCTTGATGAGGATAATCTGCCAAGAAGCAGCTCTGTCGTGATTGATGAGGAGGGAGAGAATATCTCTCTGGCATATGAGGATGATTCTCTCAGGAGAAAGGAAATCCTGCATTTCATGAGGAGAAAGGATAAGGAGCTTGAGGAAGAAAAAAGGCTTTTTTATGTAGCGGTAACAAGAGCACGGGATTTCCTCTGCATGCTTGCTGCACCGAAGAAAGGAAAGTACCATGCGGGCAGATTGAAATACATTACTGATAACCAGGACTACCTTCCATCACTCAGCATACTGAGGGAATCGGACATTGACAACCTGTATCGCCCATCACCTCTTTCAATGGAAACAGGGACAGACGGACGGTTCTTGTCAGGGCCGCACTACACTGATCCTCTTGCATACGAGCCTTCCACGAGATGGCGTGATGTTACGGAAGATCGGGATATCAGGGTCAGGCATGGAGACGACTGGGTATTGCTCGGCAGAGTGTTTCACATCCTTTTCGAAGAACTCTCGAAGGCAATAACCCCGTATGATAAATTGCAGATCAGGTCTTCGTTCCTCCTGAGAAATGAAATCCCTCATGAAAAACATATCGCACGACTTAACGATATCATCCGAAAAGACTTCGCAAATCTTTCGATATCAGGATACCTGAAAGATATTATCCTTCCGCAAAAGCATTCTTTTTCAGAGCTGCCCTTTATTCTCGAGAAGGAGCGGACTGTATTCAGAGGCAGAATCGAC
>JALHSV010000520.1 GCA_022865525.1 Thermodesulfovibrionales bacterium | reverse complement strand
CCCCGATTTCTGAAGCTTTAGGCTTAATGGAAAAATACAGGATATCCGGAGTGCCTGTTACAGAACAAGGAAAACTGATCGGGATAATCACGAACCGCGATCTTCGTTTTGAAACCCAGTTTAATAAAAAGGTCTCCATCGTAATGACGAAAGAAAAACTCATCACTGCATCGGTAGGGACAGACCTCGATATGGCACAGAGGATTCTGCATAAATATAAAATTGAAAAACTTCCGATTGTCGATAAAAATAATGTCCTTAAAGGATTGATAACGATAAAGGATATTGAAAAGAGGAAAAAATATCCGAATGCATGCAAGGACACCCTCGGGCGGCTTTGTGTGGGGGCTGCTATTGGGACAGGCGAGGATGCACTCTCCAGGGCGGAAATGCTGAAGAAAGCCGGAGTTGATGTTCTTGTCATAGATACTGCACACGGGCACACAAAGTCTGTGCTTGAGACCCTGAAGACGGTAAAAAAGAAATTTGATATAGATGTGATAGTCGGGAATATTGCAACTCCCGAGGCAGCACTCGATCTTATTAAGGCAGGAGCAGATGGAATAAAGGTTGGCATCGGACCCGGGTCTATTTGCACAACAAGGATAGTTGCCGGTGCAGGAGTACCCCAGATTACCGCGATAAAGAGCTGTTATGATGTTGCAAAAAGATTTACCGTCCCTGTTATTGCGGACGGAGGGATAAAATACTCCGGAGACATAACAAAGGCGCTTGCAGCAGGTGCACATGCAATTATGATCGGAAGTCTCTTTGCCGGTACTGACGAATCGCCTGGTGAAATTGTTCTCTTCCAGGGGCGCAGCTATAAAGTATACAGGGGCATGGGTTCTATCGGGGCCATGGAACAGGGCACGAGGGACAGGTATTTACAGACGGGGGTGAAATCCTCCAAGCTTGTTCCGGAAGGAGTTGAAGGCAGGGTGCCCCATAAAGGCCCTCTCGCGCAAAGTGTCCATCAACTCATCGGAGGGTTACGGTCAGGAATGGGGTACTGTGGTTGCAAGAACCTTGATACCTTGAGAAAAAAGGCACGGTTTATCAGAATTACCAGTGCCGGACTGAGAGAAAGTCATGTTCACGATGTGATTATCACGAGAGAAGCCCCCAACTATAGGCCAGAATGGTAAGCAGTAGACAGTAGATAGTAGACAGCATACAGTAAAAGCCACTCGATGCATTACTACATAAATCATGCATGAAGACAAGATTTTAGTCCTCGATTTCGGATCACAATACACACAGCTTATCGCACGGCGTGTCAGAGAAAACAGGGTCTATTCAGAAATATATCCCTATAACGCACCTATCGGGAAGATACTGCATTTTAACCCCAGGGGTATCATTCTTTCCGGAGGTCCATCGAGTATTTACGATCAGGGCGCACCGATCCCTGATCTCAAGGTCTTTGAACTCAATATCCCTGTTTTAGGTATCTGTTACGGGATGCAGCTCATGGCACATTGCCTTGGCGGGAGGGTTGCAAAGGCCCGGAAGCGGGAATACGGCCGGGCAGAACTTATCATTAATCACAAGGCAGACATTTTTGATGGCATTTCGAAAAAGACCACTGTCTGGATGAGTCACGGTGACCGGATTGAACGCAACCCCGCCCATTTTCAACCGATAGCACATACCGACAACTCTCCTGTTGCCGCTATGGCGAACGGGAGCAGAAGATTTTACGCGTTACAGTTCCATCCCGAAGTTGTGCACACCCCGCAGGGAAAGAAAATTATCAGGAACTTCGTATTCAGAATTTGTGGCTGTAAACCCGCCTGGACTATGAAATCGTTTATCGAGACGACAACAAGAGAGATACAGCGGAAAACAGGGAATAAGAAAGTTGTTTGCGGGATCAGTGGCGGAGTCGATTCAACCGTAACCGCAGTATTGGTGTATAAAGCCATAGGCAGGCAGCTTACCTGTATTTTTGTTGACAATGGTGTTCTCAGGGCAGGAGAGGCGAGAAAGGTGGAGGAGACACTGAGAAAGCACTTCCATATGAACATAGACTGCGTCGATGCCTCGGAAAGATTCCTGAAAAAACTGAAGGGTATCACCGACCCTGAAAAGAAAAGAAAGATCATTGGAAACGAATTCATACGGGTATTTGAAGAGGAAGCGAAAAAAATGCAAGGGGTTGAATTTCTCGCGCAGGGTACTCTGTACCCTGATGTCATCGAAAGTATATCATTCAAAGGTCCATCGGCGACCATTAAAAGCCATCATAACGTCGGCGGACTCTTAAAAAGGATGAAATTGAAGCTCATCGAACCTCTGAGAGAATTGTTTAAGGATGAAGTACGTATTCTCGGAAAAGACCTGCTTATCCCGGAAGAAATCATCAACCGCCACCCCTTCCCCGGCCCCGGTCTTGCAATACGGATTATCGGGGAAGTAACACAGGAACGATGTGACATATTGAGAAAGGCTGATACGATCGTTTTAGATGAGATAAAAAATGCCGGCCTTTATACTAAACTGTGGCAGGCTTTCGCGGTGCTTCTCCCTGTCAAGAGCGTTGGTGTTATGGGTGATGAGAGGACGTATGAGAATGTAATCGCTGTAAGGGCTGTTAACAGTCTTGACGGAATGACTGCTGACTGGGCAAGAATACCCTACGAGGTGATGGGGAAAATTTCGAACAGGATTATTAATGAAGTGAGAGGGGTGAACCGGGTGGTCTACGATATCAGCTCGAAACCGCCAAGTACCATAGAATGGGAGTAGTATTTTGACATCGCAAGCGTCAGCCTACGATATAAGATTATTTGCGAAGTCGGTCGTAAGTTGCTTAGTTGTCATTCCCGCTTGGCGGGAATCGTT
>JALHSV010000519.1 GCA_022865525.1 Thermodesulfovibrionales bacterium | reverse complement strand
TGCAACACAATACCTTGCCCCTGAGCAGGGAAGGAATCACAATGTTCAATCCCCGGTTCCCGGTTCTCAGTTCTCAGTTCTCAGTTCTGATTACTGGTGGCCTCCGGATCATCATTTGATCGGGAAGGATATCCTCACCACTCATGCGATTTACTGGTCCGCAATGCTCATGGCACTCGGGATGCCCCTGCCGAAAAATATCTTTGCACATGGCTGGTGGACTGTTGAAGGCAGGAAGATGTCAAAGTCATTCGGTAATGTTGTTGATCCCCGTGAAGTTGTGGACAAATTCGGCGCTGATCCCTTCAGATATTTCCTTTTCAGGGAAGTACCCTTTGGCCTTGATGGAGATTTCTCCGAAAATGCGCTCATTAAGCGATTCAATACAGACCTTGCAAACGACCTCGGGAACCTCCTGAGCAGAACACTGTCCATGATCGAAAAATATTTTGGGGGCGTAGTTCCCGAACCCTCTCTGCATACTGGTGAAGCAGAAACTGCGCTACCAGGAGCACTCCGATTGAAGAATCAGGTGGAAAGCATATCCGCGGCGTTTGATCTCTCGCTCGAAAAACTCTCCTTTGGGCATGCCATTGATAAAATCTGGGATACCATCAATGATGCCAACAAATTCATTGAAGACGAAGCGCCATGGAATCTCTGGAAGACAAACAATATTCACAAACTCTCAAAGGTATTGTATCCCCTTGCTGAGGCCCTGAGAATCATAGCAGTCTATCTCTTCCCTTTCATGCCCTCCACCGCAGAGAAGATGTGGAAACAGCTCAACCTCACGCACGATATTTCAACAGCCAGTCTCGAAACCGAAACACGATGGGGTGGGCTCAGACCCGGCACAAAGATATGTAAAGGCCCCGCGCTCTTCCCGAGGATAGAAACAGATAAAACCCCGTAACAGCACTGTTCTTGACTTCCCGGGAACCTGTCGGATAATATTAATGAACTTCAAAAATAGAATACCAAAATGACAATCGCAATCGGCTGTGACCACGCAGGTATCGAACTAAAAAAAGAGATACTATCCCTCTTGCAGGAGCTTCATCTTGAGTGTATTGATTATGGTACGGACGGTCCACAATCAGTGGATTATCCGGATTTTGGCGAGAAGGTCTCCGAAGCCGTTTCTGCGGGGAAAATAGAGAAAGGGATACTTATCTGCGGGACGGGTATAGGGATGTCTATTGTAGCAAATAAGTTCCCCGGGGTTAGGGCCTCCCTGTGCAACGAGCTCTTCACAGCAAAAATGAGCAGGCTCCACAACGATGCAAACATCCTCGTCCTTGGTGGCAGAATTGTCGGGAAGGACCTGGCAAAAGAGATTGTCAAAACATGGGTGAGCACTCCTTTCGAAGGGGAAAGACATAGAAGAAGACTCGACAAAATATCACATATTGAAGGGCGTCTGCAAAAACATGGTATTTGCAAATCTTAAAGTGGTTGATCCTGAAGTATACGAAGCGATACAGAAGGAAATAGAACGGGAAAGAAGAAACATTGTACTCATTGCCTCAGAGAACTATGCAAGCCCCTCGGTGCTCGAAGTGCAGGGCTCTGTCTTCACCAATAAGTATGCCGAAGGATACCCCGGGAAAAGATACTACGCCGGCTGTCAATATGCTGACGTTGTTGAAACTCTCGCAATAGAGCGGGCCAAGCAGCTCTTCGGGGCAGAACATGTCAATGTCCAGCCTCATTCAGGATCGCAGGCCAACATGGCAGTCTTTTTTGCTGTCCTCAAGCCCGGTGATTCCATATTGAGTATGAGCCTGAGCCATGGAGGACACCTGTCGCATGGCGCTTCGGTCAATTTCTCGGGAACATTCTATAAGCCTGTGGCTTACGGAGTTAACAAAACCACTGGGTATATAGATCATGAAGAGGTCAGACAGCTCGCCTTAGCGCATAAACCGAAGATGATCCTTGTCGGTGCAAGCGCTTATTCGAGGAGCCTAGATTTCAAGATATTCTCTGATATTGCGAAAGAAGTCGGAGCATATCTCATGGCAGATATTGCCCATATTGCAGGCCTCATTGCTGCGGGTCTTCATCCGTCGCCGATCCCCCACGCTGACTTTGTCACTTCGACAACGCATAAGACACTGAGAGGGCCGAGAGGCGGCTTGATTATGTGTAAAGCTGAATATGCAAGGGTTATCGATAAAATGATATTTCCGGGAATTCAGGGGGGGCCGTTAGTCCATGTCATAGCAGCAAAGGCAGTAGCGCTCAAGGAAGCCTTAAGCCCTGCATTCAGAGACTATCAGTCCTCGGTTATAAGGAATGCGAAAAGCCTTGCAGCAGAACTCCTCAAAAAAGGCTTTCAGATTATTTCCGGCGGTACAGATAACCATATGATGCTTATTGATCTGACCAACAAAGGTATTACCGGGAGGGATGCTGAAGAAGCACTGGGGAAAGCCGGGATAACAGTCAACAAGAATGTTATCCCCTACGATGAAAGGCCGCCCACGATAACCAGCGGCATAAGACTCGGGACACCCTGTGTGACAACAAGGAAGATGACAGAGACAGAAATGGTTGAGATCGCCGATATCATAGCTTTAGTCATAGAAAAGAGTGAGGACGCGGAGCGACTGAACTCCCTTTCGGGAAGAGTTCAGTCGCTCTGTGACAGATTTCCGATATACTGATGAAGTGTCCCTTCTGCGGCAATTTGGAAGATAAGGTCATTGACTCCCGGACGAGCAGGGAGGGGAACGCAATACGCCGCAGGCGCGAATGCCTCAAGTGTGCAAAGCGTTTTACCTCGTATGAGCGCGTTGAAGACATCATCCCGATGGTCGTCAAGAAAGATAGCAGGAGAGAACCTTTTGAGAGAGAAAAGGTCCTTACAGGCCTGAAAAAGGCATGTGAAAAAAGGCCGATTGCCATGGAGACGCTTGAGGGCATTACAGACTCCATCGAAAAGAAGCTTATTGGGCTCGGCATCAAGGAAATTCAGAGCACGTGGATTGGTGAAGAGGTGATGTCCTCTCTCAGGGAACTCGATAAGGTCGCGTATGTACGCTTTGCTTCTGTTTACCGGCAGTTTAAGGATATCAATGAACTGATGAACGAGGTAAAAACCTTATTCGAGCATAAATGAATTTCCGCATAGAAGCCTCCTGGTATTTTAAATCTTTACCCTTTTTAACAATGCTGAATTCGTCACAACACTCAACGAACTGATCGACATTGCTGCTGCTGCGATAATGGGATTCAGAAGACCAAAGGCAGCCAAGGGTATGGCTGCAGTGTTATAAAAAAATGCCCAGAAGAGGTTTTGTTTTATCTTCCTCATCGTGGCCTTCGAGAGCTTGATGCTCATGATGACGTCTCTCAGATCATCTTTGACGAGAATGATCCCGCCGGTCTCTTTCGCCACATCAGAACCGCTTCCGATGGCGATGCCTATGTCGGACTGGGCAAGGGCAGGAGAATCGTTGATGCCGTCTCCAACCATCGCAACCACCTTTCCTTCCGACTGGAGCTCCTTTATAATCTTCGCCTTATCACCGGGAAGAACGTTGGCAATAATCCTGTCAATGCCTACCTGTGCGCCTATTGCCCTGGCTGTTTTCTCGTTGTCTCCCGTAAGCATAATCACCTGAACACCTTCTGACTTCAGTCCCTTGACAACTTCTTCAGCGTTTTCCTTTAAGGTATCTGCCACTGCGATCATTCCCCTGAGTTGTCCATCTTCTGCAACAAGCATCACCGTGTTTCCCTTTTCTTCAAGCCCTGAAATAACCTTTTCTTTCTCCTCGATCCGCACTCCTTTGTCTTTCATAAGCCTGCGGTTTCCTATCAACACTTCTTTCCCGTTGATGCTCACTCTGACCCCATGACCCGGTATGGCTTCGAATGCTTCCGCATCGGGGATTGAAAGCCCTGCCATCTCCGCCTTTCTAAGGATAGCTTCTGCGAGAGGATGTTCGGAGCCCTTCTCAGCGGTTGCTGCGTAAAGAAGGAGATCTTCTTCTCTCAAATCAAAGGTGATTATCCCTGTCACTTCCGGCTCCCCTTTCGTGAGCGTCCCGGTCTTGTCGAACACTACTGCATTCAGTTTTTCAGCCCTTTCGAGGTACTCCGCACCCCGGATCAGTATCCCAAGTTCGGCGCCTTTACCGACCCCAACCATCAGTGCTGCAGGTGTTGCAATGCCAAGGGCACAGGGGCAGGCAATAATCAGGACTGCAACAAACGACAGGAGAGCCGATGTATAATTTCCGTAAAAAGACCATCCTGCAGCAGAGAAAAAAGCAACACTGATGACTGCGGGGACGAAATAGGATGCAACCTTATCGGCAATTCGTTGTATATTTGCGGTCGATGCCTGTGCCTCTTCCACCATTTTAATGATCTGGCTTAATGTGGTATCTGCACCAACTCTCGTTGCCTTGAATTTGAACGAACCGACTCTATTGATTGTTCCCCCGATTACCTCATCACCTGATTTTTTCTCGACAGGAAGACTTTCACCGGTGAGCATTTTTTCATCAACTGAAGAATGGCCTTCGGTTACGATCCCGTCAGTTGGGATTTTCTCACCCGGCCTGACAACTATCGACTCGTTTAGCATGATCTGCTCCGCAGGGATCTCTGTTTCAACCCCATCTCTGATCACCCTCGCTGTCTGCGGTCTAAGATCGAGAAGCTTCCGGATGGCAGCAGAACTTCTTTTCTTGATAATCTCTTCCATGTACTTCCCGAGGAGGACAAATGCGATTATGATTGCCGACACATCAAAATAGACATCAGATTCTTTCACCGGCAGAACACCGGGGAAAAATATCACAAAGGTACTGTAAAGATAGGCGGTTGATGTTCCGAGCGCGATAAGAAGGTCCATGTTGGCCACGCGCTGCCTGATTGCTTGATACGCGCCGACAAAGAACCCCTTCCCGCCGAAGATCATGATGGGTGTGGTGATAATAAACAGCCACACGCCTGCATTGAACCAGGGAAGCCACGGGAACGGTACCCAGGTGAGAACAGTGGCGCCTGCTGCAAGCCCGAGGAACAGCGCAGCCCGCAGGACTGCCAGCGCAAGAACACCGGTCAGGGCAATGGTCACCCTTCGTTTCATATCCTTCAACTCCCTCTCAGGGGCCTCGAAGGTCTTCACGCAGCTCTCACTACAGAAATAATATTCCCTTCCGCCTACGACCCGCTTCATCGAACGGTCCTTCGGAATAACCATCCCGCATATCGGGTCTTTCGCCATTTCTCCCTTATGTATATCGGACATCAATGCCTGCGTTGGCATTAGATATGATTCAGGATCCTTATCAAAATCTTCCTTGCAGGGCATCGAGCAGAAATAATATGTTTTTGCTTTATAGAGGGAAGTAGCAACTGCATCCTTGTCTTCAATGACCATCTTACAGACGGGGTCAGTAACTTCCATCTTGCCTCCCTTTAAAAGGAAAGGTCTCAAAAATCTCAGATTTTTGAGACCTTCTGTATACCCTGATTGTCAGGGGAATGCAATCTCTTAGTGTTTGTGTGGATCAGCCTTGGGGGTAGTTTCCTTTTCAGTCTCTTGACTTTCTGGTTCTTTCGATGGCGCCGGAGTTGGTTGTTCCATCATTCCGTGCATCATCATCCCTCTCATGTCGGACATCATTCTTTCCATTCTCTCCATCATCTTATCTGTTTCCTTCATCATCTCTTTCTTCTCAACAGGGCTTATCCCCCTGATCATCTTCTGCTGCACCTTCATCATATCCATCATCATCTGCATCATGTCCCGTGCCATCATTCCATGCCCCATCATTTGACCCATTTTTGGACACATCTGCATCATACCCTGCCCCTGCATCTGCTGTCCGCCCTGCATCCCCTGACCGTGCATTTGCATCATGGGACACTTCATCTGCATCTGAGGTCCGCCGGGCATGGCAGCTGTCCCCGTCTGCTGTTGAGGGGCGTCTGTTTCAGCATATAAGGGCATTGTAAAAACAAACATCATCAGCAAACAAATCATCAACTTTTTCATTATTCCTCCTTTTTCTGCATTTACGTTTTTCATTACCTCTTACTTCCTCTCCGCTACAAACTTCTCAGGATCCTTATCAAACTTCTCCTTGCAGATTTTTGCACAAAAATAATACGTAGTACCCTTGTAAATGCTTGTGGCGGCAGCTTTTTGCTCATCCACTGTCATATTACATACAGGGTCCTTTGCCATGCACATCACCTCCGCTTAGTATTTTGGAAATTTAAGACTATGAGAAAAGGCTAACAAAAAATTGCGGAAATCGTCAAATATATTCTCTGCTTTCCTGTGTCTGAAGCTCGCGGAGGGCCTCTTGCGCAGCGTTGGTCTCTGCCTCTTTTTTACTTTTCCCGAATCCTGTACCAAACTTTGTGCCTGCTATATGTACATCAACCGTGAAGATTTTGTTATGCTCTTCACCTTCCTGCTTTATCATTCGGTATTCAGGGATACTGTTAAAAAGAAGCTGGGTCTTTTCCTGGAGTTCAGTCTTGAAATCATAGAATTCACCGGACATGAGCACAGAACCTATCTTGTTCTGAAAGAGACCCAATATGAGCCGCCGTGCATCCTCATACCCCCCATCCAGGTACACCGCGCCAAGAACAGCTTCAACGCCATCTGCAAGGAGCGACCTTTTCGTCCTGCCACCGGTAGATTCTTCGCCCTTCCCCAATCTGAGATATTTCCCGAGGGAGAGAGAAGCAGCAATCTCGGAGAGTACAGATTCTTTCACAAGATATGATTTAGCCTTTGCCATAATCGATTCCGTAAGGCTGCTGTCAGATAAATAGAGGTATTCGACAATCACAAATCCAAGCACAGAGTCGCCCAGGAATTCAAGTCTTTCGTTATAATCCTGAGCCTTGTCAGGATTCTCATGAAAAAATGATCTATGTGTGAGGGCATTCATGAGAATCTGCCTGTTTTTGAAAGAATAGCCGAGAACATTTTCTAATTCTGTTATCGTGTGCTCAACCATTGGGTATAACGTACGAAATCGGACTTGTTACGGAGTAAATTTCTTAAACACAAGACAGGCATTTGTTCCGCCAAAGCCGAAAGAATTCGTAAGGGCATAATTCACCGACATTTTTCTCGCTTTATTGGGGATATAGTCGAGATCGCATTCAGGGTCAGGATTATCGAGGTTTATTGTCGGCGGGACATTGTCATGGTGAATACAGAGGACGGTAATAACTGCTTCAACCCCTCCTGCAGCGCCAAGCAGGTGTCCGGTCATTGATTTCGTTGAACTGATACAGAGTTTGTATGCATGTTCTCCGAACACGGTCTTTATTGCATTCGTCTCGATTTCATCACCATATTTTGTTGATGTCCCGTGAGCATTGATATATTCGATATCTGAAGCAAGAATGCCGGCATCTTTAAGTGCAAGTTCCATACATCGTGCCCCCCCCTCGCCACCCGGTGAAGGGGCCGTGATATGGTATGCATCCGCAGTCATGCCATAACCGGCCACCTCTGCATAAATTCTCGCACCCCTGTCAGTAGCGCTTTCAAGGCTCTCAAGGATTAAAATCCCGGCACCCTCCCCCATAATAAAGCCATCTCTGTCAATGTCAAATGGCCTGCTTGCCTTTTCAGGCTCATGATTTCTCGTGGAAAGTGCCTTCATAGCATTAAATCCGCCGATTCCCAGGGGCGTTATAACAGCCTCTGTCCCGCCGGCTATCATGGCATCTGCATCACCCCTTTGAATAATTTTGAAGGCATCCCCGATCGAATGACTTCCCGTTGCACATGCTGTAGCAGGGGCAGAGTTCGGCCCTTTTGCTCCAAATCTTATCGAAATCTGGCCGGAAGCCAGATTGACGATTAACATAGGGATAAAAAAAGGGCTGATTCTTCTCGGCCCCTTTTCAAGATACACAGAATGGTAATGCTCAATAGCATGTAACCCGCCCATGCCGGAACCGACAATCACACCTGTTCTCTCAGCATTCTCAGCCGTAATCTTCAGTCCGGAATCCTTCATTGCCATCGTAGCGGCAGCAAGGGCAAAATGGATAAAGCGGTCCATTTTCTTTATTTCTTTTGGTTCAATATGGT
Source organism: Thermodesulfovibrionales bacterium (assembly GCA_022865525.1). GTDB lineage: Bacteria > Nitrospirota > Thermodesulfovibrionia > Thermodesulfovibrionales > SM23-35 > JALHSV01. The sequence goes on along the minus strand of JALHSV010000519.1, from coordinate 2,228 downwards.
CTTCAGGGTTGAAGCCGACAACTTCGCCGGCAATCTGTGTCGGGAAGGCAGAGGCATCAAACTGGGTGATTTTCTTGATGCCCGGTCTCCCCGCTATGAGACCGTCCCAGCTTTCATCTGTGCTGACACCCAAAGGAGTAATCATTCCTACTCCTGTTATGACAACTCTTCTTTTCGTCATCCGGATTTTCTAAGTATCTCAGTCTGACTTTTTCTTGTTGATATACTCTATCGCGTCTTTGACTTTGGCAATCTTTTCGGCATCCTCATCCGGTATCTCAATGCCAAAAGCCTCCTCAAAAGCCATGACGAGTTCGACGGTATCAAGTGAATCTGCACCGAGGTCTTCAACAAAAGATGCCTCCGGAACGACCTCTGTCGCATTCACCCCAAGCTGCTTTGAAATAATCTCTTTCACCTTTTCTTCAATCATTCAGTCACCTCCACAATGGTAATTACAAATTTTAAAGTCCAAATTCCAAATTTTGAGCTTTGAGTTTTGATATTCGATATTTTCACATATACATTCCACCATTCACGTGAATCACCTGACCAGTGATGTACCCGGCATCCGGTGATGCAAGAAAAACGACTGCCTGTGCGACATCATTAACGGTACCAAACCTGCCCAATGGGATCAGTTTCTTCATCTCATCCTTAATATTCACCGGAAGAACATCCGTCATAGCTGTTTCTATAAAACCAGGGGCAACAGCATTGACGGTGACCCCCCTGACCGCATATTCACGGGCAACCGTCTTGGTAAAGCCAACGATTCCTGCCTTTGAAGCACTGTAATTTGCCTGTCCCGGATTTCCCATAAATGCGGCAACAGAGGTAATATTGATAATTCTCCCATACCGCTGCCTTGTCATGTCCTTGATGGCTTCCCTGGAGCAAAGAAAGACACCTTTCAGGTTGATGTCCATAACAGCGTCCCACGCATCCTCGCTCATTCTCATCAACAGCCCGTCCTTTGTTATCCCAGCATTATTCACCAGGATATCGACCCTGCCAAACTCCTTCCGGGTTGCTTCGAAAACTTTTTCCACCTCTTCTGCATTCGACACATCGAGTTTCATCCCGAGTACCTTAACATCCTGGGTTGAGAGTGATACAGCTACTTCGTGAGCAGCTTCACGCGTTCGTGCTGCAACTACGAGATTTACTCCCTTTTGAGCAAGCTCTGCGGCGATTGCCTTTCCAATGCCGCGTGTGCCGCCGGTAACAATTCCCACCTGACCTTTGAAATCCATTGTTCTCCCTTAATTTCCCTCGAAACTGGCATTCATTTTAACAAAGAGCGGCTCTCTTTTCCAGTTTTTATTATTGCATCTTTGGAGGAGTGCTCCAGATTTGTTGTAATATTCAGTTGTTTATGGTAATAATAACAGCTACATATATGCCGAAGATTTTTTCAATAATTATACTCTGATACGAATTTCTGTTAAAATCCATATCCCTCTTATGCAATGCGGGATAAATTTTTTAAGAAAGAGACCAAAGGAAAGATGAAAGGCAAAGTATATCTGATTGATGTGACAAACAGGGATGGAGTGCAGACATCAAGAATACTCCTCCCGAAACTTTCAAAGACGATGTTGAATATCTATCTCGATGAGATGGGTCTGTTCCAGAGCGAGATAGGGTTCCCAACCTTGAAACACGAGATCAACTATATCAATGCTAATCTCGAACTGGTAAAACTCGGTGCGATAAAGAGGATTCACCTTGAAGGCTGGTGCAGGGCAATTCCCGAAGATGTAAGGCTGAGTTTTAAAAACTGTCCTGAACTCAAACACCTGAATATCTCCATGTCCACGTCTGAGATTATGATTAAAGGCAAGTTCCAGGGGAAACGATCGTTTAAAGACATCATCAAATCCCTTGTTGAGGCTGTTAAGACAGCGAGGGAACTTGGCGCAGAAACCGTTGGTATCAATGCAGAAGACGCTTCGAGAACAGAGCTTGACAGACTCATAGAATTTACTCTCGCGGGAAAAGAGGCAGGCGCGGACCGCTTCAGATATTGCGATACACTCGGTACTGATGATCCTATAACAATCTATGAACGCGCAAAGGCCTTAGCGCTTGCGACAAAATTCCCCCTGGAAATGCACTGCCACAATGACCTTGGCATGGCTGAGGCGGTATCCATTGCCGGTGCACAGGGAGCTGTAGAAGTAGGTATCGATTCGTATATCAATACCACGATCAATGGTTACGGC
>JALHSV010000067.1 GCA_022865525.1 Thermodesulfovibrionales bacterium | reverse complement strand
TCTTTGTTGTTCAAAAACTGCAGGTTTAGCTGAAACATAATTATTCAGTTCGATATTTCATTATATACGAAAGCGGACAGGTTGACAGAATGAGAACTTTATTTATTTAATATTGAAAGAAAGCATTCATAAGAGTTTCATCTTATTAAAAAACTGAGAAAATGACTTCGGAAGGAAAAATAAAAAATATCTCCCCCTCCGGTTCCCAACCGGCCTGCTATTTCCTTGAGATTGATATACCCCGGAAAGATCCTGCAGGTGAAGGGCCTGCATCTGCCTCACAGGCTGTTACAGATCAAAAAGAACAATTCAGTCTGGAACTTACCTTATGTTCAGAACTGACGAATGCCTTGTCCCGGGAGGTTATACAGGCACTCTTGCGGCAGATGGACTTTAAACGGATCCCGAAAGGGGAACAGTTCATCAGGCAGGGAGAGGAAGCAGACCAGTTTTATCTCATTCTGAAGGGTTCATGCATGGTTCATCTGGAAAAAGACAGCATGCTTTATACCATAGCACAGCTTGGTCCGGGTGACTTAGTCGGAGAGATGGCGGTATTCACCGGTGAAAAACGCGGCGCCAGTGTGGGGGCTGAAACCGATATGGATGTGCTCAGTATGAGCAGGGATCAATTTGAAAAGCTGTCACAGGAATATCCTGAATTCAGAGGGTATCTATCCGAAATAGTAACGCACCGGCTGAGCACTTCGAAAATAATGGCCGAGAAAAAAATCGGCAAATACATCATATCTGAAAAAATCGGCGACGGGGGTTCCAGCATTATTTATAGAGGAATCCACAGTGTACTTAATTTACCGGTAGCGATAAAGATGTTAAAGCATGAATTAGCCATGGACCCTGATTTCATCCAAATCTTCTCGAATGAAGCAAAGATCATCGCACAACTGAACCATCCGCAGATCGTACGGGTATATGATATTGAGGAACTGTACCACACGGTATTTATTATTATGGAATACCTTGAAGGCGTTCCCCTTAGGCAGGTTTTGGACAGTTCAAAAAAACTCACCCTCACAAAAACCCTCGACATCGTTCTTCAGGCATGCTACGGCCTTGAATATGCGCACAAACACGGTATAATCCATCAGGATATCAATCCGAGAAATATCTTTGTACAACCCGACGGCGGTGTGAAGATTTTTGATTTCGGGTTAGCCTGCCGGATAGGCAGCGTTGATACGAATTTCCTTTTCCCTGGGACGATTTACTACATCTCCCCTGAGCAGATCAAGGGAGATCCTGTTGATGAACGATCTGATATTTATTCCCTGGGAATTACCGTATACGAAATGTTAACCGGCGTTTTGCCGTTTCCGGGAGATGACATGAAGACTTTGGTCAACTGGCACCTGAGCGAAGAGATCCAAGATACGCGTGCCGCATTGCCCGATCTTCCTGATGAAATACATACATTTTTCATGAGATCAATCCGGAAAGACCCTTGTGCACGGTTCAAGAATGTTTCTGAAATTATCGGTCTGCTCAAGCCCCTATCAGAAAAATTAGGGGTTCAGGTCGAGCCAAATTTTTGCATTCAACAGAAAATGATCGGGATGTTTCTCGTGTATCAGGAGCAGCAGCGACTTATTCTCACACGTCTTATCGAGGAGTTTAACAGGAATGTCAGCGAAGCCGGCGCAGTCTTGAAGATTACTCAGTTCGAAGACCTGTAACCGGTCTCAGAATAGTAATTATTCTTCACCCTCTCCCAACCCTCCCCCCTCAAGGGGGAGGGCCCAATGATATCCCATCTCCCCT
>JALHSV010000066.1 GCA_022865525.1 Thermodesulfovibrionales bacterium | reverse complement strand
GTCATTATTGGTTCATCTCGCGGCGGGATACAGACGATGGAAAAAGCATTCAAAAAAAAATGCTTATCTCGCAGCTCGGCGCATCCATCATCCATGTCTGCTTATCTTATGCCTTCTACGACAATCAGCATGGCATCGTCATATGTTGCTCAAAAACTCGGTATCACGGGGTATTGTCTCGGCATATCCAATGCATGCGCTTCGGGATTGAGTGCAATAGGCGAGGCATACAGATTAATCAAATCAGGATACAGGCATCCGGTATTATGCGGAGGTACCGAGGCTCCTGTCTGCAGGACATGCATAGAAGGATACGGTGTTTCAGGTGCCCTGTCCAGGAGAGGCGATCCCTCTGCGAGCAGGCCGTTTGACAGGACGCGGGACGGCTTTGTTCTCTCGGAGGGGTCTTGTATTCTTGTTCTTGAAACGTATGAAAGTGCGATGAAGAGAGGGGCGGGAATCTATGGTGAAATCATCGGCTACGGGAATACAACGGACTCATATCACCAGACGGTTCCCTCCGCGGAAGGTGAAGCACGGGCAATTCGATCTGCCCTCGACGAAGCGGGATTGAAGCCACACGAGATTCATTTCATCAGCGCCCATGGGACATCCACCTGTCTTGGCGACAAAACAGAGACGGAAGCGATAAAACGTTCATTCGGTAAATATGCGTATGGCATACCCATAACGTCACTGAAATCTGTAACGGGACATATGCTCGCCGCATCCGGCGCTCTTGAAGCAGCGGTTACGTTATTGTGTTTGAAGGAGGGAGTCATCACGCCGACCGTACATCTAAGAGAGAGGGACCCCGAATGCGATCTTGATTATGTTACGGAATGCAGGTGCGCTTCTCTAAAATATGCACTGTCTCAATCATTCGGGTTCGGCGGATTGAATGCGGTCCTGGTTTTCAGGAAGCTGAATGCATGAACGCTCTCATCGCCTCGGCCTCAGGGCTTTCAGACTGATTCCGGTATCTCGGAGAAAAATGCATGACGACGAGGTGTTTTACCCCTGCCTGACGCGCAATGCTCCCGGTGATCTTCGCTGTGAGATGAAATCTTTTATACGCCCTGTCGATATCTTTATCCATAAAATAGGCCTCGCAATAGAGGGTGTCAGAATCGTGGACGAATTCAATAATCCTCCGGATGTTATCATCCGTTATTGATACATCTGTCACATATGATATCTTCTGGCCTTTTGTGATTGTTGCGATTGTCTTCAATTCCTCAAGGGTATATCGTCTTTCCGATACGCTAAATTCCGTGTCCTGCGGCATCTGCTCCCTGATTGCTTTTTTCAAGTCCGAAAGCCAGGGGCCGACAGGGAGTGCCATTTCCTTTAATAACGCCTTGTTAATATTGATATGGAATTCCTCTTCGATCGAATACGCCAGGCATGGAATCTGATGATCAAGCTGGAGCGTCTTGACAGAGAAGAGGGGCTCCTTGAAGAGAACCCCGGTGATCTCGCGCGTACCGTTTTCACTCCGCTCAAAACTGTTCTCGGCATAAAAACCCGAGTGGAGTATTGTATCCTTGTTTATACTGAATACTTCTATCTTCAGCGGGTATTCCTTAATGAGATTCCATGTGTATCCTTTCAGCTTGCCTTCGACACAATCGGCTATATTGGATGGACCGTAGACCCTCAAAGGCAGGTCCCTTCTTAACAGCGCTCTGATGAGCGTATCAAATCCTATGAAATGATCGACATGGGTATGTGTTATGAAAACATCTGTTATCTTCTGCAGGTCACCGGGATTCAGCCTGGAAATATCGCCTGTATCAAAGAGAAAAGCCCGTTTTTCCCGAAGTATTCTGACATAGAGTCCGGGGTCGTCAAAAGGGCTGTTGACGGTACTGTGCATAAATGTGGGTTTCATGAGTGATTATATATCATTGTGATATAATACTACCAATTTTACAGAACGGGCTGAGCGGTAAAGCCTAACAGGCATTCAATAACCAATCTGCACAGAATGGGCTTGTGCCGCCGGCTTTATACTTCATGCCTTATCACGGAGGTGCTATGTCTGAGCTCAGAAAGGATATCATATCCGGCCGTTGGGTTATTATCTCTGTTGAAAGAGGGAAAAGACCAACTGATTTTATCTCACCTTCTCAGAAGAAAAGAGGCGGATTCTGTCCATTCTGTCCCGGGAATGAGTATACCACTCCGCCAGAAATTATGGCATTCAGACCTGCTGACACAAAGGCGAATTCCCCCGGCTGGACCTTAAGGGCAATGTCAAACAAGTTCCCCGCACTTCAGATTTTTGGAGACCTGAATAAATCGGGAGAGGGGATCTTCGACAAGATGAGCGGAATCGGGGCCCATGAGGTTATAGTCGAAACCCCCGACCACATGCAATCGCTTGCAACTATACCCCGTAAGGGGGTAGAGGATGCCCTGTGGGCCTACTATATGCGGCTGACTGATCTCAGGAAGGATCGCAGATTCAAGTACGTCCTGATTTTTAAAAATGAAGGAGATGCCGCAGGCGCCTCCCTCGAGCATTCACATACTCAGCTTATTGCCCTTCCGATCATACCGAAACTGGTGAAGGAGGAGACAGACTCGGCAAAGCGCTACTTTGATCTCAAAGAGCGGTGCATATTCTGTGATGTTATCAGCCAGGAGCTCGAATTCAAGAAAAGGGTGATCTATGAAAATGCACGGTACGTAGCTCTTGCACCATTTGCTCCGAGTGCACCCTTCGAAACGTGGATATTACCTAAGAAGCATGAATCAAGCTTTTATCCTCCGGAAAATAATTTCTTGGAACTGGCAGAAATATTCCAGGTGACGCTGAAGCAGATAGACAAGATCCTCGATATCCCGCCATATAATTTCGTACTCCATACCTCTCCATTTGTTGATGAGATTAACGATTACTACCACTGGCATATAGAACTTGTGCCGAAACTGACGAAAATAGCCGGTTTTGAGTGGGGATCAGGTTTTTATATCAACCCCACGCCGCCCGAAGAGTCAGCACGGTTTATGCGGGAAGCAAAGATATGAGGATACTGATAGCCTCTCCTGAGGCAGTGCCCTATATAAAAACCGGAGGTCTTGCGGATGTCGCTGGTGCCCTGTCAAAAGAGTACAGGAAAATGAACGAGAAGGTTTACCTGGTTCTGCCTCTCTATAAAAAGATACGGGACAGTCAGATCCGGCTTGCAGATACAGGAATCTCGATGAACATACCAGTCGGGGACCGGGTCATCAAGGGCAGGATACTGAAAAATCACCAGACGGCATACTTTATCGAATGTGATGAATTTTTTGACCGGCCGGAGCTTTATGGTACTGCAGAGGGAGATTATAGCGATAATGCATCAAGGTTTGCATTCTTTTCTAAGAGTATCCTCGAAATGTGCAGGAGCCTCACCTTCAAACCTGACATTATTCATTGTAATGATTGGCAGACAGGGCTGGTACCGCTCTACCTCAGAACCCTCTACAGGGATGACGCTTTTTTCAAGAAAACTGCTGCCCTTCTGACTATCCACAACCTTGGGTATCAGGGTCTTTTCCCTGCATCGCATATGCGTGTAACAAATCTTGGCCGGGAGTTTTTCACCCCTGAAGGGATTGAATTTTACGGGAAGGTAAATTTCCTGAAAGCAGGGATGATAGCTGCAGATGTTTTGAGCACGGTCAGTGAAACATATTCCAGGGAGATTCTCCTGCCAGAATCCGGGTTCGGCCTTGATGGTGTCCTGAAAAAGAGAGAACATGACCTTTACGGTATTGTTAATGGGATCGATTATGAGGAGTGGGATCCTGCAAAAGATAAGCTCTTACCTGCCAATTATCATTTCAAAGACCTTTCCGGCAAAGCTCTCTGTAAAAGGGAGCTCCTCAGGATGCTCTTTAAAACAGTACCTAAAAGCAGAGAAGAACAGGTACCCCTTATTGGCATGGTTACCCGTTTATCAGAGCAAAAAGGGTTGGATCTTGTCTTGCAAGCAGTTCCTGAAATCTTGTCTTTCGGGGTAAAGCTTGTTATTCTGGGAAAGGGCGACGAAAGATTCCAGAAGAGTTTTCGGGAACTTTCGGGGAAATATAAGGATAGCATCTCGGTGACGATCGGGTTTGATGAGATGCTTGCCCACAGGATTTATGCCGGTTCAGACTATTTTCTCATGCCTTCAAAATATGAACCATGCGGCCTTGGCCAGCTTATAGCGTTGAGATACGGCACGATCCCCATAGCAAGAAGGACCGGCGGGCTTGCAGATACAATAGAGGATTTTGAACCGTTAACACGGAGGGGTACGGGGTTTCTCTTTGCCGACTATACGGCTTCGGGCATGCTGGATGCACTGAAGCGCGCCTTTTGCGTGTACACAGATACGGAAAAGATGCAGTCGATGATTCGGAACGGAATGCAGACGGATTTCTCCTGGAAAAGATCAGCACAACGATATCTTGAACTCTATAAAACCGCCCTCCAGAAGCGGAGAGAATAAGGTTATTGCTATGGATGCGGCGAACAGTCAGAAATTCACAGAACTGATTTTTAAGAATATCAGGGACGGGATCGTCATACTTGACAGGGATTTCAGGATATTGTCTGCAAACGAGTCAGTTCACAGATGGGCTGGAAAGCCTGCTGCCGACCTCATAAACAGGGATTGCAGGGAAGTCTTTCACGAAGTAGGTCAGATCTGCCCTCATTGCGCGGCCCTGGAGGCATTTGAAACAGGTCAGATAACTACCGTAACCCAAAAGAGCAATGATCAGGACATCTCAGTATACGCTGAACTTTCGGTATACCCTATCCGCAATGAAAGCGGAGAGGTTGTTGAGTGTATAGTATTTATCCAGGACATCACGGACCGGATGCTCTGTCATGATGAGGTCCTCAGGCTTTACAACGAGATGACCCAAACTAAGGAATATCTCGAAGGCATTATTGAACATTCTGCTGACGGGATCGTTACGTCTGATCTGAACGGAATTATAACCTCATGGAACAAGGGAGCAGAGCGGATATACGGTTTTACCAAAAAAGAGGCTATTGGACAATTTCTCCCCTTTGTCCCTGAATTTCTCCTGGACCCCGAGTGGGACAACAACAGGAAGATCAGGAACGGGGAGGTGCTGAAGAGGGTTGAGACATTCAGGAAAAGGAAGGACGGCACCATCATATCAGTGAGCCTCACCCTTTCTCCGGTCAAGAACGCGGCGGGAGAGATTATCGGCATCAGCGGGATATCACGCGACATATCTGAAAAGAAAAACGTCGAGAAAGAGCTGGTAAGGAGGAATCAGGAACTTTCGCGACTTTTCTTTATCAGCTCTGCAATGAGGGGAACGCTTGATCTCGACCGGGTATTACGGATGGTTCTCACCGCGGTTACCATGGGAGACGGGCTCGGCTTTAACCGTGCAATCCTTTTCCTTGTTGATGAGGATAAGGATATCTTGCGGGGAGCAATGGGCGTTGGTCCCGCGAGCTACGAGGAGGCATTTCATGTCTGGGAGAGGTTATCCCTGGAGAAAAAGACGTTGCCGGATATCATGCAGGAAATCGATGTCGGACTGATGAGAAAAGATTCTTTTTTTGACAAGCTGAGCCATAGCATCGAGATCCCGTTAACAGTGGAAACCTCGCTGACCAAGGCCGTGAAAGAGCAAAAAGAATTCAATATTGATGATGTCGGCAAAGAACCGCTTTCGGACGCTGTCCTCATACAACAACTCGGGACACGTGCTTTTGCTGCTGTTCCTCTCATATCAAGGAATAAAGTGATCGGAGTCCTTTGGGTCGACAACTATTTCAACAACAGAGCAATCACCGAGGAAGACATGCGCTTTTTAACGGCCTTTTCAAACCATGTAGCTTCGGCGATAGAAAACGCACGGCTTTTTGAACGGGTGAAACTCGCAGAACAGGAACTTGAAAATATTTTTGAGTCTATTTCTGATATGGTTTACTTTGTTACAGAAGATTATGTTGTCAAGAATATCAATCAGGCTGTCAGTAAAAGGCTGGGGAAATCACCTCAAGAAATCATCGGGAAGAAATGTTATGAGATATTCCATGGCATGCATCAACCATGGGCTGCATGCCCTCATCAGAAGACTGTTGAGCGGAGAGAGGCGTTTGTTCAGGAAGTCGAAGACCTCCATATGGGCGGTACGTTTATCACGTCGAGTTCTCCGATCTTTGACATAACGGGCCAGTTTATGGGAACCGTGCATGTTGTGAGTGATATTACAGAACTGAAAAATCTCAGGGAACGGGTGATTAAGACAGAGAGAATGGCCGCACTCGGGGAGGTTGCTGCGCGGGTGGCTCATGAAATACGAAATCCTCTCGTTTCTCTTGGAGGGTTTGCACGCAGACTCGAGAAGAAGCTGAACGGTGGACTGAAAGAGTATGCTGACATTATTGCAAAAGAAGTCGGCAGACTCGAAGATATACTCAATGAAATCCTGAGTTTTGTTAAAGAGACGCGGATCCAGAAGGAACGCGTCGAGGCTCAGAAGCTCATGGAGGAAGTCATATCCCTCACACGTTCTGAAATTGATGACAGGGGAATCTCCCTCATTCAGGAATTCGGAGACCCCGTAGAGCTCTATGTCGATCCAAACAGAGTGAAGGATGCACTGCTCAATATTCTTAAGAATGCCATACAAGCATTAGAAAACCATGGTACAATCACGCTTAAAATTTACCGAAAAAACAAGACCTGCATTTTGGAGATCAGGGATACCGGACCAGGAATTGCCGAAGAGGATTTGCCGTTCATATTCGATCCCTTTTATACAAGGAAGAAAGCAGGTACCGGTCTCGGTCTCACCATAACACACAGGATTATTGAAGAGCACGATGGAAGGATAGAAGTGGAGAGCAAAACAGGGGAAGGCAGCACATTCAGGGTAGTAATTCCAATAAAAGAACCGTGATACAAAGGAGGGAGGAGGTTTATGAAAATACTTATCGTCGATGATGACCTGCACATTCAGAGGCTTTATAAAGAGGAGTTTGAAGATGAGGGATACGAGGTTGTTGTCGCTTCTAACGGGCAGGAGGCAATCGAAATGTTCGAGAAGGAAGTCCCTGACATTGTAACGCTCGACATCCTGCTGCCCGATGTAGACGGTATCCGCATACTGAGACAGATGAAGGAAAAGAATCCGAAGATCCCGATTATCATGTCTACCGCATATGACTACCGGGACGATTTTGCTGTGTGGGCATCAGAAGCCTATATAGTCAAATCGTCAGATCTTGATGAATTGAAGGCCATGATAAAAAAATTGCTCAATAAATAACCATGAGCCGGGACATTTATCTTGAAAGCACGCCGTTAGATGAGGCCCTTCGGAAGTGGCTTGAAAAGCTTGAATTTGAAGGAGTTTCCAAACCCCTTCCCGGGGAAACTGTCAGGGTTATAGATTCTCTCGGCAGGGTCACTGCAGGAGCAGTAATTGCAAAAATCTCTTCACCTTTTTATCACTCATCAGCAATGGACGGTTATGCAGTAAAATTCCCGGAGACGTTCGGGGCATCAGAAAGGACACCCAAGAGGCTGAGCATAGGGGCGCAGGCTCTCCCTGTCGATACCGGTGACCCCATCCCGGATGGCTTTAATGCAGTGATTATGATTGAGGATGTGCAAATACGAAAGAGTCAACAGTCTCCTGTCGATAGTCGGTCGGGAGATAGCCAGGATGCTGCACAAACAACAAGCAGCATGCAGGAAGCCGAATACATAGAGATTATTGCGCCGGCGACTCCGTGGCAGCATGTCAGGGTTATCGGCGAGGATATTGTGGCAACTGAATTGATTGTTCCCGAAAATCATGTAATCAGGCCTGTTGACATCGGTGCCCTGCTTGCAGGCGGTCATACGGAGGTGCAGGTCAGAGTGCGGCCGCGGATTGTCATTGTGCCGACGGGGACTGAAATTGTGGAGCCGGGATCTCATCTGAAAAAGGGTGATATTATCGAATACAATTCAAGGATACTCAGCGGGCTTGTCACTGAATGGGGTGGTGATCCGGTCAGATTCGGTATCGTCCCTGATAATCTCGAAGAGCTCAAAAAGTCAATCCTGCATGCAGTCGATGCCGGTGATATTGTGGTTATTAATGCAGGTTCATCCGCGGGATCAGAAGATTACACGGCAGCGGCTATCAGGGAGCTTGGAGAGGTAATCCTGCATGGTGTTGGGATAAAACCGGGGAAACCGGTAATCCTCGGGTGGGTGAGGGGAAAGCCAGTGCTTGGTATACCGGGGTATCCGGTATCTGCCTATATTACCTTCACGTTATTTGTCAGGCCGCTTATCTATAAGTTGCAGGGCATTGAGTTCAAAGAACCCGATACCCTGAAGGCAATGATTTCAAGGCAGGTGGCTTCAACTCCTGGGCAAGAGGAATTTGTGCGGATTAAAGTCGGGAAGGTTGGTGATCAGTATATAGCAACCCCGATAAGCCGTGGAGCAGGAGTTTTAATGTCGCTGGTACGGGCAGACGGATTTATCCGGATACCTGCCATGTCTGAAGGTATTGGTTCCGGTACTGAAGTACAGGTAGAACTCCTGAGATCAAAAAATGATATTGAGAATACCATTGTTTGTATCGGAAGCCACGATAATGCCCTCGACCTCCTTGCGAATATATTGAAGAAGCGGTATCCGAAATTTTCTCTTTCTTCAGCCCATGTCGGATCGATGGGTGGACTGGTAGCGTTGAAACGGGGTGAGGCACACATCGCAGGTACCCATCTGCTTGATGAGGAGACCGGAGAATACAATGTCGCATTCATTCAAAGACTTCTTCCTGACAGGAAAATTCTGCTTATGAACCTTGTTTACAGGGAGCAAGGGCTTCTGGTATTAAAAGGCAATCCAAAAAACATCTGGGGATTCCAGGATTTAACAAGGAACGATGTCATATTTGTCAACAGACAGGCAGGTGCAGGAACAAGGCTGCTTACGGATAAATTCCTGAGAGAATTGGGTATCAATCCTAACGGGGTGAAAGGATATGAACGGGAAGAGTATACCCATATGGGTGTTGCATCAGCTGTGCTCACAGGAGTCGCAGATACCGGCCTTGCAATTCTCGCATCTGCACGGGCCCTGAATCTCGATTTTATCCCTGTTGCAAAGGAGAGATACGATTTGGCTATGCCTCAGGAATATCTTGACAATGAAATGATCAGGTGCCTTTTAGCTGTTATCCGTGAAGACAGGGAATTTAAGGAAATAGTTATGGAACTGGGTGGATACGATATCTCAGATATGGGAACAGTAATCTACAAAAATTAATTATCCCTCTTTTTCTGAATCCTGACTCTTTGCACTCATGTCAAGAAGCCTCTTTGCACCGATGAATCTCTTCAAATAGAATGGTGTGGCGAGACTGTCAATGGTAACCTTCTTGCTTTTTGACGAGGCATGGATGAAAAGGTTGTTCCCGAGGTAAATCCCGACGTGGGACGGATAGGATGCGTAGGTTCTGAAGAAAACGAGATCGCCGATAGAGAGGTTCTTCTCATCAACAGGTAAGCCCTCCTTGAACTGCTCGCGTGCCGACCGTGGGAGATTAACCCCGATCAGACTGTATACCTTTTTCACATAAGCAGAACAATCAATGCCGAGCGGGCTGTTGCCGCCAAACCGGTACGGGATATCCAGCATTTTTTTTGCGAAGAGGATGAGTCTGTCTTGCAATCCGAACTCCGTTGCCTTCAGATGCTCTGATATTTGTTCACTTTCCATCTCCTCATGGGCCTGAGAGAGAATCGCTTCGTAGGGTTTTGATTGCTTCAGTTCTGCCGCATGCTTTACGAGAATTTTCTGGCCTGGTCGCAGTGAATCTGTTTCGAGACTGTTTATCTCGATCAATTCGTCGGGATCAATCTCAAATCGCCTTGCAATATTCCAGACCGTGTCACCTTTCCGTACTTCATAGTCTGATGGAGTGGTCTGTTTGATGGTAAGCTTTTGACCGATTTCCTGAACAAGATCCGGATCTTTACTAATGGTTGTATGTTGAGATCCGGCTTTACGGGATTTTACACTCTTGTGCGACGGTATGGTTATTCTGGTTCCCGGCAGGAGATGATCCGGATCGATTGTGTTGATTCTGATGATATCGTCAGGACTGGCTTTGAATTTTTTTGCTATCGTATATGGGTTATCGCCTTTTTTTACTTTATACGTTACATCAGCATAACTATTTCCAGAGATAAAGACTGCAACAATAAAGGTAGTAATAAAAAGATAAACGCTTTTCATACGGCCCTCCTTAATCATGCTGCTTCTTCACGGATCAGATCTTTGAGTGTAGGCAATTCTGTCAGATCCTTCAATCCAAAATACTGGAGGAATTCTCTTGTCGTACCGTAGAGGAATGGTCTTCCAGGCGCCTCTTTGCGACCCATGATCTTGATAAGCCTCTTATCATAAAGGGTTCTGATAGCGCTGTCTGAATTGACCCCCCGAATCTGTTCAATTTCAGCCTTGATAATAGGCTGTTTGTATGCAATAATCGCAAGAGTCTCAAGCGCAGGCATGGACAATTTACCTGATGTATGGGTGCTCCTGAACTTTTTTACCCATTCCGCATATTCAGGATTTGTCACCATTTGGTAGCCATTGGCTATCTCTACAATCAGTAAGCCTGTATTCCTGTCCCTGTATTCCGCCACGAGTTCATCCATGAGTTTTTTGATTTCAGCTTCAGGGAGCCCAAGAATTTCCTTGAACGAAGAGAGTGCCAAGACTTCTCCGGAAAGAAAGAGAAGCGCTTCAAGAATTGATGTATGCTCCCTGCTTTCAGACATAAAACCGGATTAAATATATCAGAAATTGGTGAAAATTTCAATGATTCTCTTCAATAGGATCTTCTCTGACTATTTTTCTGTTATGTTCTTTCAATTTCTTCCTGCTGTACCCTTTTTCTCCTTTTTGAGTCGTTATAGGATAGCTCCGGAGCCGGAGTACTGCTTCAAGGGGAAGACGCCCTTTTCGTTTTGTCTTTTTGGGATTTTTCATTGCATGTACCATGCTGTTCTCCAGACATGATACCAGGACATTGTATCAGGAATCTGTGATTTCAGAAACAGATAACGGATAGACATTTTTAACAGAAACCCACATGAAGGGGATTCATATTGAAGCAAAAGCTACATTAATTTATAGTATAAGCTATGAAGAAGATAAAGATACTCATTGCGGATGATCATACGGTTGTTCGCAGAGGGTTAAGGCAGATTCTGTCTGCAACCAGGGATATCATTGTCGGAGATGAAGCTGCAAACGGAGCAGATGCGATCAGCATGATATGCAAGAATATGTATGATGTAGTACTGCTGGATATTTCAATGCCTGGACGGAATGGTCTGGACATCCTGAAACAGATCAGGATACATAATCCAAAGCTTCCTGTCCTGATTTTAAGCATGCATTCTGAGGATGAATATGCGGTGCGGTGTCTCAAGGCCGGAGCCGCAGGGTATCTGACAAAAGAGAGCACGCCCGAAGAAATACTTACCGCTATCAGGAAGGTTGCACGAGGCGGCAAATACATCAGCCTTTCACTGGCTGAGAAACTGCCTTTTGCATGGGAACTCCCAACAGAAGAACCATCCCATGCACAACTCTCCGATCGAGAATTTCAGGTAATGTGCATGCTTGCCAGGGGAAAGACAACAGGCGGGATTGCCGGTGAATTATCCCTGAGTTCACAAACGATCAGTACGTATAAGTCCCGTATTTTGGAGAAGATGAAAATGCAGTCCATAGCACAGGTTATCCGCTATGCAATCGAGAATGGATTGGTGCCCTGAGCGTTATGATGGTGTAGTACAATTTCGCGCCCGTCTTTTGAAAAAATACTACAAGGAAAAAATCAAAATACTACAAATTAAATAGAATTTTTACGACATACTTCCCGAGTCCTCTCTGGTATTCTTCTTAAACTATAAACAGAGAGGTATATTCATGACAGAGAAGAAAACAGAAGCACTCTATCACACGATCTTTGAGCATGCTGTTGAGGGGATTTATCTTGTTACTCCCGGAGGAGAATTTGTTGCTGCCAACCCTGCATTCGCCCTTATATTCGGGTACGAATCACCCGAAGAACTTGCAACGGATATCTCAAATCCCTGGGCTCAATTATATTGTGAGCCCGAGCAGCGTGAGAAATTATGTCGTATTCTCATGAAGAAAGGTATCGTAACAGGATTCGAATCACAGGCTTATCGAAAAGACGGCAGCATGATAATGATATCGGAGAGTGTCCGCGCTGTCCGGGACAAAAAAGGTGGTGTGATTTACTTCAGGGGCTCTGTCAGGGATATAACACTACAGCAACAAAATGCAGAAGCGTGTCATGAGAACGAGACACATATCCGTCTCTTGCTTGAACAAGCCGAGCGGAACAAGGATATCCTTCTCGGCATTATTGATGAGGTGTGTGTTTCACACAGGACAATGGAAAATATCTTTACCACCCTGGTGAGAGACATGGTTAATGCTCTCGACAGCAGGAGATGGTGGACACGGGAACGCTCTCAGAGGGTAGCGTCCCATGCATTGACGATTGCGGAAGACATGGGTTTTCATGAAGACGAAAAGAGAATGTTGCATTTTGGTGCCCTCCTGCACGATATAGGGCAGTCTGTCTTCTATGATGAACTGGTTGACAAGCCGGTAAAACTTACCAGTGATGAGGTTGAACTCATCAGGAAACATCCTGAGCAGGGGGCGGCAGTCCTCACGGAAGCGAAAGAATTAAGGGACGTCCTGCCTCTTATCAGGCACCATCATGAGAGGATGGATGGGAAGGGATATCCTGACGGACTGAAGGGTGATGAGATTCCCTTGGGCGCCCGGATTATTCATGTGGCTACCACATATGATTCCATAATCACTGACAGACCCTACCGGCCTGCACAAGGCAGAGAATACGCTCTCCGCGAAATTGCGCGGTGTACGAACACCCAGTTTGATCCCAAAGTCGCAGAGGTAGCGCTCAGAGTGCTTTAGTTTCCCCTGTCTCTTTATCGAAATGCAGGATCTGCAATCCACGGTCTCATGTATTCCCCTCAGATGACAACAGAATCGGTGCCGGTGTATAATTCACAAAACGTCTTGGGATGATAATTTCCGGCGTGAAAACTATTTATGGGGGGAATACCTCGTGAAACGGATCGTGATCAAAATAGGCAGTAATATCCTCGCTCACGATAGAGATGGTCTCGATACCAGGAGAATCTCAACCATCAGCCGTGATATATCAGATTTGCAGGATAAAGGGTATGATGTGGTTGTTGTTTCCTCCGGTGCAATTGCTGCCGGAATGAGAAAACTTGGCTTAAAGACAAAACCAAAGGATATAAAGTTCAAGCAGGCTGCAGCGGCAGTCGGCCAGAGCGCGCTCATGTGGGCATATGAGAGAAGTTTTGGAAATTTTGGGAAAAAAGTTGCGCAGGTTCTCCTGACGCGGGACGATTTTGCCGACAGGAAGAGATATATTAATTCAAAAAATACGCTTCTGACTCTCCTTTCTTATAAAGTTATCCCCATAATCAATGAGAATGATACAGTTGCAACGGATGAAATTAAGTTTGGTGACAATGACCATCTCGCCTCCCTCGTCGCAAGTCTCATTGAAGCCGAGCGGTTCATCATCCTGTCAGATGTTGAAGGGCTCTATACCGACGATCCGAGAAGCAATGCACAGGCAAAGCTCATTGATTATGTGGAGGAAATAACGCCTGCAATCGAGGAGAAAGCCGGAGGAGCCGGGAGTTCCATAGGTACCGGCGGGATGTATTCAAAGATCCTTGCAGCGAAAAGAGCGGTAAGTCATGGCATTATCGTTCATATCATTAGTGGGAAAAAAGAGAACGTCCTTACAAATCTTTTGGAAGGAAAACTGAGCGGTACCCTCTTCAAACCAAAGGCGGAAAAGCTGTCTTCACGGAAAGGCTGGATTGCATACGGAAGCCGCTCCAAAGGCAGCCTTGTTATTGATAATGGTGCGGTGAGCGCCCTTGTGGAAGGCGGAAAGAGTCTCCTTCCCTCGGGAATCATGTCGGTCGAGGGTGAATTTGATACCGGAGATGCGGTTTACTGCGTGGATTCAAGGGGCAACCGGATAGCAAAAGGACTGACAAACTATTCCTCTTCGGAAATAAAAAGAATCAAGGGCAAAAAAACCTCACAGATCGAAGAGATCCTTGGATATAAATACTCAGAAGAAGCGATACACAGGGATAATCTCGTACTGGTATAGCATATCAGCTGTCATGTAACTGTTTCTTGAAAAGCTCGCGCGCACGCATGAACAGGTCAATACAATTTTTTTCCTGATAATCCCTGTAGGTAAAAATATGCGGTTTGAATATTCCATCCTGATAAAAAAGTGTTATCTCACCGTAGATGCCTTTCCGGAGATAAATCCGGTGAGCATAATTTTTTGTTGATGCAAGTACTATTTTTGCGAGGGTAAGGTAGCCGGGGTCAAGATTTATCTGCCGTTTACCGTTGACGGAAAACGAGTCTTCTATCTCATTTGTTTTGACTTTGATATCGGCAAGAGTTTCCGGGTCAATCACATTTTTGAAAAAGACAAACTGTCGTAAGAGCGGCCGTCCCAGTTCATCCTGGTAGTACGAAGAGTAATCCCATTCTGATGAAGGGCTTACCAGTAAGGCGTCACCAAATTCTCTCTCAAGTGTTTGTTGCACATGATTCAATACTGCAGGATCAGAAGAGAGCATCCCGACGAATAACAGGGCCGGCTCAGATTCTTTGAACCTATTCATCAAAGATATTTATTGATCCGGGCCCGGTGTGGTATCAGGAAAGTGGGTCTCAATGCTCTGATTCATTGATCAGGGTCTGAAGGTTCTCAAGGATACGCGGGGAATCCCATTCAGCAGGCCCTATAACTTTGTTCCTGAGTAAACCGTGCTTGTCGATGATGAATGTCTCAGGAATTCCGGTAATCCCGAAGATTTTGGCGGCAGATTCGTCCGGGTTAAGATATACAGGGAAAGTATAGCCATTTTCTTTCATAAAACTGAGCGCCCGGTTCAGATCATCCTTATACAGGATTGTTACAACTTTGAACGAGGAACTTTCATACAGGCTCTTGAACAATCGCTCGATTGACGGCAATTCTTCAATGCAGGAGGTGCACCATGTAGCCCAGAAATTGATAAAGACAACGGATCCTTTCATATCCGACAGACTGATCCTGTTCCGGTTAGGATCAAGGAGTTCGAAATCGTGAGTTATGCTGCCGACATGAGCAGTTTTCGGACTCCGCACAGGTTTCATGGTAAAAACCGCAACCATAATTCCTATGACGATGATGAACAGAAGGATAAGGGCTTTAGGCTTCATTGTTCCTCAAGATTATCCTGGGCATGCACTGAACAGATGACAATACTCCTCGTGATTGTGACCTCTCGTAATGATAGGTGACAGGTGTCCGATGAAATTAATTGGCACCGGTCAGAATCGGGACGGATTCTTCAGATTCAACAAATGCAGGTTTTTCATCCTCAAGGACTACCTTAATCTTGTGAACATTCTTAAATTTTCCTTTCAGCAGTTCTTCAGAAAGAGGGTCTTCAATGAACTTCTGGATGGCTCTCCTCATCGGTCGGGCGCCATAGACAGGCTGATAATAGTGTTTAATGATCCATTCCTTTATTTCATCTGAGACCTCCAGGATAAGCTCCTGTTGTTCAATTAATAGTCTGTTTGTCTCGTCGAGGAGCAAATCGATAATGGCCAGGAGGTGGTCCTTTTCGAGCGGATGGAACACAACGATTTCATCGACCCGGTTCAGGAATTCAGGGTTGAATGTCTTTTTCAGTTCGCTCAGCACATTTTCCTTAATCTTCTCATATACCATTTCAGATATGTTTCTCTGGAAACCAAGGGGGGTTGCCTTTTCGATCAATCGTGCTCCGAGGTTTGACGTCATAATGATGACGGTATTCCTGAAATCCACCTTTCTCCCGAAACTGTCCGTAAGCGTTCCCTCATCGAGAACCTGAAGGAGTATATTAAACACATCGGGATGAGCCTTCTCTATCTCGTCAAAGAGCACAACAGAATAAGGCTTTTTTCTTATCCTCTCCGTAAGTTGTCCGCCTTCTTCATACCCAACATAGCCCGGGGGTGCACCTGTCAGTCTGGATACATTAAATCTCTCCATGTACTCTGACATATCGATCTTGACTAAAGAGGCTTCATCGTTGAACAGGAACCATGCAAGGGCCTTTGCGAGTTCTGTTTTGCCGACGCCTGTAGGCCCGAGGAAGAAAAAAGAACCTATCGGCTTCTTGTTGGATTTCAGTCCTGCGCGTGACCTCCGTATGGCTCTTGATACAGCCTTTATTGCCTCTTCCTGAGAGATGATTTTCTGATGAAGGGTTTCCTCCATCCTGATCAGTTTCTCCGATTCCTTCTCCTCGAGTTTTGAGAGAGGTATGCCGGTCATCTTGGATACGGTGTATTCAATATCTTCATCCCTCACATAGGGGATCTCTTTATTCAGGTTATCAATCCATTGTTTGTGCAATTGTTCATGGAGCCGTTTGAGCCTCTCTTCTTCCATCCGGATTGACGACGCCTTTTCAAGATCGTGAAGCTTTATATAGAGATTCTTTTCTTTTGCAAATCTCTGGATATCGGTTTCCAGTTCCTTCAGTTCGTGAGGAGGGGTATATCTCTTCAGCTTGATCCTCGAACCGGTCTCATCAATAACATCAATTGCTTTGTCCGGCAAGTATCTGTCGGAGATGTATCTGTCCGATAACCGTGCAGCAATCTCGATAGCTGTATCGTTTATCCTGACTTTGTGGAAAGATTCATACCTTGGTTTAAGCCCTTTGAGGATACTGATTGTGTTTTCCAAGTTGGGCGCCTGCACATGGATCGGCTGGAACCGGCGTTCAAGTGCACCGTCTTTCTCAATGTGTTTTCTGTATTCATCAGGAGTTGTTGCACCGATGCATTGAATCTCACCCCGTGACAGTGCCGGTTTCAGCATGCTCGATGCATCGACAGAACCTTCTGCAGCGCCTGCCCCGATCAGGGTATGCAATTCATCGATAAAGAGGACGACATTGTCTGACTGGATGATTTCCTTCATGACGATCTTGAGTCGCTCCTCGAACTGGCCTCTATACTTCGTCCCGGCTATGAGTGCGCCAAGATCGAGTGATATAATGCGCTTCCCCAAAAGGCTGTCGGGGATGTCGCCGGCAATAATCTTTTGGGCAAGGCCTTCAACGATAGCGGTCTTACCGACACCGGGTTCTCCGATAATAACAGGGTTGTTTTTTATCCTTCTTCCGAGTATCTGGACGAGCCGCTCGATTTCGTCTTCCCTGCATATGACGGGATCAAGTTTACCCTCTTTTGCAAGCAGGGTCAGGTCCCGGCCGAATTCATCAAGTGCCGGGGTTGAGCTTTTTCTATCTTTTACCTGTGTATGCGCACGTATGGAAAAATTAATGGTTAGCTGCCTTGCACCCAGAAGATTGGCTCCAAAGCTTCTCAGAATCTTGCCGCCAATACCTTCCTCTTCGCGGATCAGACCGAGAAATATGTGTTCGCTGCCGATATAACTGTGACCGAGAAGACGAGCTTCTTCAACGGCGAGTTCAAGGACTTTTTTGGCCCTTGGAGTAAACGGTATATCGCCGAATGTCATGAGGTTGGTTCCCTGAGGAAGGTTCCTCTCAATTTCCAGGCGAACCTCTTCGGGTGTAATTCCGATTCTTTTCAGGATCGCTATCGGTAAGCCGTCATCTTCTTTGAGAACAGCAAGCAAGAGGTGCTCGGTGCCAAGATAATCATTCTGCCGCTTCTCAGCTTCTTCCTTTGCGTAGATGATTACCTTCCTTCCGCGTTCTGTGAACTTTTCAAACATTTTTTTATAAATCCTTTATTCAGATGATACTTCTTTTACCCTTGAAAGTCAACACGATGAATCACTGAAAATCTGGTAATATTCTTTCTCTATCATACAAAATCATGATAAAATGTGATGCAAAAGAGAAAGGTGGGGCGAACAGAAATCAAGGCAAAAACATGTTCCAAGAAGAAGCGTAAAGAAGGTGTTCAACCTGTTTTCAAGACACCTGAGATCAATCACAGGAATATATGTACGAATGCATCGTGCCGTTTGAGAAAAGCAGGATGCAGGGGGTTCGAGGGATGCCCCGGATATATGTCAAAGTGAAACTACTGAAAGGGAGGGGTTTATGAAACATCGGTTGTTTATGATTTTTGTTTTTATTCTTTTGGTTTTATCCGGTTGCGGGTACAACACCATGCAGGCGAATGAAGAGGCGGTAAAGGCTGCATGGGGCGATGTTGAATCAGCATATCAAAGGAGAAGTGACCTGGTCCCGAATCTGGTCGAAGTTGTGAAGGGATATGCAAAACATG
>JALHSV010000518.1 GCA_022865525.1 Thermodesulfovibrionales bacterium | reverse complement strand
ATCCCTTCGGAAAGCGGAGTATTCCTGTACATGCCTTCCAATGTCTTATAATCACCCTGATAGCCCTGAGGCCATGTCCGTGCGCGATTTAAACAGTAACTTTTTGAAAGGATGGGATTTGTCTTTTCACGGAACCTGATTTGGGTATCACGAATGATATCCTTGTTCTTTATTCCCCTCTCGAAAGATGCGCAGGCTTCGCATACGTCATCGAAGGCATTCATGAGTGCTTTGGCTATTTCTTCGGGATTTTGTATCTCACCTGAGAACTTTTTTTCTATATCCGCAAGACGTGTATTGAACAGGTCAGTTGCATCATCAAGTTTCTTTATATACTCTTTATCTAATTCAATGCCGACCCTGTATTCATTTTCAAGCTTCCGGCACCACTTTACGAAACCGGCTTTATCTTCAATCGAGCCATTAAACCAGAGGATGTGCCCGGGCGAAAGAGGATAGTCTGTCTGCAAACAGATTCCCGCTTCGCTGATATCAAGAGATTTTCCCTCTAAAGAGAGCCATTTCCGGTTCTTTGCTTCAAGAACATTGACGGCATAATGAATAGTTTGTGAAAAAGGCTTTCTCTCATACCTTCTCATATCCTGAGACCGGTCAGTTGATAACCTTTCCATGAATCCTCCCCCTCTTTCTTTCATATTTATTATTGTTTCCTAATCTGATAAAACAGATAGTGATTTATTCTATGTTGTAGTCTTCACGTCTTGTGCACTCCTTCCCTGACTTAAAGATGATGCAAAGCACTGCATGAGAGCTATATTTGTCTTTTTTTTTAAAGGATGCCCTGTCTGCTAATGTATGCCATTTGCTCATCTCCCGTTTTATGAGACGTTATTGCTGTTTATCATATTTTTCAAGGAACGGTTTTATCAGGTCTATGGGTACCGGGAATATAATTGTTGAATTCTTCTCGGTTGCAATCTCTGTAAGGGTCTGAAGGAACCTGAGCTGTAATGCTCCACTTTCTGTTGCTATAATCTTTGCCGCATCTGCAAGTTTCTGTGAAGCCTGGAATTCTCCTTCAGCATGAATAATCTTTGCCCTTCTCTCGCGCTCTGCCTCGGCCTGTTTTGCTATAGCCCTCAGCATCTCCGGAGGCAGATCTACGTTCTTAACCTCGACTACTGAAACTTTGATTCCCCACGGCTCTGTCTGAAAGTCAATAACCTTCTGCAGTTCGGCATTGAGTTCTTCTCTGTTTGTCAACAGTTCATCAAGCTGGCTCTGCCCAAGAATACTTCTGAGAGTTGTCTGTGCTATCTGTGATGTTGCGAAGTAAAAATCTTCAACCTCAGTTATAGCCTTAATAGGACCCATGACCCTGAAATAGACAACTGCATTGACCTTCACAGAGATATTGTCTTTCGTTATAATGTCCTGGGTAGGAACATCCATTGTGACGGTGCGGAGGCTGACCTTCACAAGCTTGTCAATGATAGGCCAGATGAGAACCAATCCTGGTCCTTTTACCGGGATAATCCTTCCGAGACGAAATACCACACCCCTTTCATATTCCTT
>JALHSV010000517.1 GCA_022865525.1 Thermodesulfovibrionales bacterium | reverse complement strand
TGTTTTGAAACCGGTTTTCCCGGAGAAGTTAACTTCTTTGAGAAAAAGGTATCATGATTCGCGCCTAAGTATCGAATCAAGAAGTAAAGCACCGAGGAATATGATTCTTTCCACCAATTTTCAATGTTGAGACACGGCCCCAGATATTTCCCTGCTTTTGTCGCTTCGGCTGTTTTGAGTTAAGTTGTTGCCGGCAAATGTCACAAAATTCCCCATAGTGATTTAAATAAAATACTGTCCACATTCTTCAACGATTTCTTTATACAAAATTCATGCTTCCTATTTTGATCTCAATCCTATAAATAAATATTTGACATTTCTTAAAAATAAAATTCAGAAATGGAGCTAGAAATAAAAATACTTAATTTAGGAGGAATTATGAAAAATTTCAAAAATTTGGTTTTATTTATTTTTATTCTTTTTACAGTTCAATATTTGGGTTCGATAACTCCAAAAGGCGCGCTTAACCTTACCGATTCTGATTCTAAAGCAAAAGATATCGGCCCTAAGAATTGGGCAATAGGCGTTCAAGCCTATTATGACTTATCAGGAGGTCAATTCGCGGAAAATTTTCAAGCTTCAGCTTTGGCATTACTTGAAACTTTCTCAATATCTGATGAATTTAATATTTTTTTTATGGGAAATTTATCTAGTGTTATTGGAAATTCAAGCAAAGAAGATATAATTGATAAAATTAAAGAGATTCAGCAAACCTCTCAAGGTATAAATCTTGCTTTTTATCCTCATTGGTATAAAACATTTACTACAAAACTTTTAAAATCAATAACTATTTATACACCCATTGGGTGGAAACTTAATGCATTTAAAAATGATGTTGATATAATACAATATTTACATCAGTTTAATGGGAGTATAGGAATCGAATTTGCTTTGCTTGAAGGGTCAATTTCAAAAAAACCAATAACGATTTCAATTGAAGGTAAACTTACAAAATTCAGTAAAACAAAATATGAAAGTATTTTTGGAGAGCAAAAAAGTTCGCTGACAAGCCTTGAAATAACTGCGGTAATTCCAATTCTTAATGGATGTGGAATTGCTGTTAATTATTTAAATTCAAAAGAAATTGATCCAATATTTAGCGTTGGATTAATCATTGTGAATTCAAATTAAAAGCTCATAAAATTCAGTTAAAAGAAGGAGTTAAATTCAATGAAAAAATGACCTGCCCCAATTTATTGTACCACATGTAATGTCAGGATTTTTTCGCACTTATTGTGGCGGTTTTTTTTGAAGCTGAGCTTCCGGTCTTTTTTACTTTTATCAGTCAATAAAAACAAATTTATTATGGTATTCAATAAATTCTCTCGCCGGCATAAATCGTTGAGGTAAAGTTATTTTTTTTGCATCAAAGGAAATTAAAAATGCAGTTAATCCGGAATGGCATTTTTTTAATTTTTCAGAGACTTTTACTTCATATTCTTGAGTTATAGTAATCAATCCTTTGTCAAAAGCTTTATCATGGAGGGCATTAAGGCACAATCCGTTGCATGGGTTCATTCTGTTTTTTTTGTCAACTGCCCAGGGCACAATATGACTTGCTACGAGAAGATCAGGAATTGACATTCCCGTAATACAGCAATGGTTGTCATAGGATGCAAGAATTGTTTTTCTGAAAAAATATTGATTTACTCTTATTTTAACAAAGGATTCGCGTTCTTTACCTTCTATCGGCAAATCTTCTATGTTTATTTCAGCGGCGCTTTCAATTGTATTATTATTGAATTTT
>JALHSV010000516.1 GCA_022865525.1 Thermodesulfovibrionales bacterium | reverse complement strand
TGGGGATTCTGCGGCATTTTCGGGCTTTTTCTACACCCGAACAGAATCTTGGTCTTGGAGTTTTATCTACGCCCGCCCCACCGCCACTAACGCAAACCGTTGGGTTGCTTCGCGTAAAATGAAAAAAGTTGCATAGGATATGATTTTATGTTTTCTTTTTTGTCTAATTACCAAATAATTCTTGTGCTAGCAATTATGTTTCTTGTGCTTGCGTGGATGCTTGAGTTATTTTTTCTCGTCAAACTTTCTGGAAACACGAAACTCGGCTTCAAAATTTGGAGCAAGCCCTTGTCAAGCGAAGCGCAAGAATATCTCAGCAATTTTGCGGAAAATATTATCGAACCTCATCAGATTGGATGGCAGGCTCCTGTTTATTCGTTCATTAAAGTAGAGAATAATGAAGTAATTATTCGCCCCTTAAGACTCACACTTATTCCCTGCATAGCCTATGTGAATTTAATAAAGCCAAATGCCAAGTTGGAATATCGAGGAGGAGTGTCGCATTTTTTTGTGTTTTTGCTGGCGTTTGCGTACGCCTTTTATCTTGTTATCCCACTTTTCGCCTTAATGCTGGTAATTAATTATTGGGTGGGAATACAGGTTATAGACAATTATCTCAACAAAAAAATTCGTGCGCGACGCGCTATTTAGTAATTGGAAATAATCAATATAGCAGAATCTTCTTGAACCAGCGAGGCTTGCACAACAGAACGCAACCCAACAAAGCGTGGTGTGTCCTGATAAATCATCGTCTGCTTGCTGGTGGAAGTCCAGCTCTGGTAAGGGTCAGGCCGCCAGATAGCAGGCAACCGATGCAGTCGGGTGACTGATTGTGTCGAAGCGTTGTAACTCCCTGAGAAAGGGAAGCGAAACAATAGCCCGTAACATAAAGTGAAACTTGCAGCACCGACATGTTGACCCCGCAAGGGGAAAAAGAGAGAGCCGAGCCTGTCACGCATGGCGAAGGCAATAGAAGCGGCAAAGAACCTGTAAAACAGCCGTGAAGAACTCTCCGGTGTAGGGAGTATGGGATGTTGTGAAAGTAGATGATGGAACAGGAGAGGTCTCATCCAATGGATGGTACAGAACCGTCCAAACAGAAGGTATAAACTGAAGAAGTGAAATCCTGAAGGATGTTGGATGAGAAGTCGGAGGAGACCATAGTACTGATGGGACGCAAGTCCAAGGATGGGTGAGACAACAAAACTCACTCGGAGGAAAGGGTCTCTACTTCAACCAGGTTCAGCGAGGAAGTAAGTGACGGTGCATGCCGTAAGGCCAATCACACCACAAGACAAATCACGAGAACTCCAGCGCAAACTATACCTGGAGGCCAAAAGGTGCAGGAACCGTCGGTTCCATGCGCTCTATGACCGCATGTTCCGGCCTGATATTCTGAAGCAGGCTTGGGAAGAAGTCCGCCGAAACGGTGGTAGCGCCGGAGAAGATGACGTCACCATCGAAGACGTGGAACGGGAGGGTGTCGAACAGTTTTTGGGTCAAATTGAGCAAGACTTGAAAGCAGGTACTTATCGTCCAAAACCGGTACTGCGCGTCTACATTCCGAAAGCGGATGGCAGACAAAGACCGTTGGGAATACCAACAGTGCGCGACCGCGTGGTACAGCAGGCATGTAAGATGGTGATTGAACCTATCTTTGAAGCCAACTTCCGTGATAACTCATACGGCTTTCGCCCAAAGCGGAGCGCACAGCAAGCGGTAACTGTGGTCAAGAAGGCTCTGATAACGGGTTGGTGGGTGGTAGACGCTGACATTCAGGGTTACTTTGACAACATAAACCAAGCCATGCTGATGTCCCTGCTCAAGCGGCGGATCAGCGACCGGCGAGTTCTGAAACTCATCCGGCAATGGCTCGAAGCGGGTGTTCTGGAAGATGGTATCTACAAGGCTACCGAGATAGGCTCTCCGCAGGGCGGCGTCATCAGTCCGCTACTGGCAAACATCTACTTGCATGTGTTGGATATGTACTGGGCGGAACATTATTCGTCGCTCGGAATACTTATCCGTTATGCCGATGACTTTGTCATCATCTGTCGTACCAAACGGGACGCTGAAAATGCCTTGCAGACAGTCAAGCAAATTATGGACATCCTGAAATTGACACTACACCCCACCAAAACCCGTGTCGTGGATATGGGTCAAGAAGGTTTCGACTTTCTTGGCTTTCATTTTCACAAGAAGAAATCAAAGAAGAGCAACAAACTCTTACCCTACATCTGGGCTTCTCCAAAAGCTATGATGTCTGTCCGTAGCAAAATCCATTTCATCACGGAAAGAATGCGATTGAGCAACTCGCTATCCGAGGTGATAAAATTCCTCAATCAAGTAATTCGAGGATGGCGGAACTACTTCCGCA
This sequence comes from Thermodesulfovibrionales bacterium, assembly GCA_022865525.1. GTDB lineage: Bacteria > Nitrospirota > Thermodesulfovibrionia > Thermodesulfovibrionales > SM23-35 > JALHSV01. The sequence goes on along the minus strand of JALHSV010000516.1, from coordinate 782 downwards.
TTGGAAACTGCACCCTCAAATTTCAGCAACTTGATCGCTTTGTGCGTTACCGTCTGGAACAATGGGTTCGGGCAAAATTGGGGTCTCGTGGGCATTGGAACGAACTTGCTTTTCGGGCTTTGATGACTGAACATGGATTGGAATACTTCCACCTAAACGGAGTATGTGCGGTCAAACCTTGAACGCCGCAGGAAGAAGGTTGTCGGAGAGCCGGATGAGGGAAAACCTCATGTCCGGTTCGATGTGGCAGGGGATGAAAACCAGACATGGTGTTGGTACTGAGGCACTCTCAGAAGAAATGGAGAGCAACGGGTCTGCCACACCTAAATCCAGGCGTCATCCCTTGACCCTACCAGCTGACGTGTGGGAGTCGGCGGCATTTTCAAGCATTTTTCTGGCTTTGGGTTTTTGCTACATCTCAAACATTGTCCACGCCTGCCCACACGCAGCTAACGCAAACCGTTAGGCAGCCACTTCCAACAGGTGTAAATGCATATTCAAATTGGTTCTCCAAATTGGCGAAACGACCTGATTAACTCAACAACCCGTCTGGGTGATGGCTTTTGGGATCATTTCACACCAGTTGCTGAAAATCAATTAAATATCCTAGAGAAACAGATTGGTCGCAGATTACCTGATGAATTCAAGGAATTCTATCGCCTAATCGGCTATGGAAACTTTGAACCAGGCGATGGTTTCGACTCACCTGATGATATTGTTGCTTGCTTGGGCGCTCCCATTTATTTCGTGCGGGGAAGTCTGATGTCTGGCGAGGAATGGGC
>JALHSV010000011.1 GCA_022865525.1 Thermodesulfovibrionales bacterium | reverse complement strand
GGCACGAACCAACTGATTGCGGAAGTTGTAGGAGAACTGCTGGGTGCCCTTCTGAGTGGTGTTGCCGTTTTGATCATAGGCCATGGTCCACTGGTCGAACTTAGAGTACTGGTTCAATTGCGCATTGCTGGCCGTCATTTCGGTTAATATTTCTGTGTCCACGCTGTTCTTATTCTCGACGATTTTCAGGATATTATCAACCTTGTCCAGGTTGTAGGTCTTGGCCTTGGCGAACTGGGCGGTCAGAGGATCGGTGGGATCAGGGGCGTCGACCTTCACATTTTTAATTCTGTTCACGGCATCATAAGCATAGACGTCACCCATACCAGAGTCATGGAGGCGCTGCTCGTAGTTTTTCAGGTTGACCTTGTTGTAGCCATAGGCGTATTGGTTGATGATCTGCTGGTTGAGGTTCTTGGCGTCGATGCTGGACATCTTACGGCCCTGGTCATATAAATATTTGACGACATCGCCGTTCTGGTAACCCTTGGAGAGCATGCGGTATGTCCTCCCGATGAACTCCATGTCGGCGATCTGGGTCCCGCCCTGCTTGATCTTGTTGAGGCGGTTCAACACGTCGAACTCGCGCTCGATGACGCGCTGGTTGGGATACTGAATGGAGGTCAGGTTGTTGACCTTGTCGTAGGTGTACTGGATGAGCTTGCCGTTCTGGTTTTCGCTCGTGCGGCGGTTCAAGGAGTCGTAGCCGAATATCACCGTCGAATCATTATCAGTCGCCTTGGTCAACCGCGACGCGCCGTCATACTCATAGGTCTCAGCGGCGGTGTCCAGGACCCCGGAGGCCGGCTGGATGGCGCGGTTGGTTAATAAGTTCAGGTCGTTGTAAGTGTTGGTCACCAGGGTGCCATTGCGCTGCTTTTCCGTAAGCACGTTGCCGTTCAGGTCATAGGTATACTCGCTGAACGTGTTATCGGGGTAAATCACCTTGGTCAGCCAGTTGCGCCTGAAGACCGTGTCGTATTCATAGCGGGTGATGTTGTTGTTGGCATCGGTGATGGAGACCAGGTTGTTGCCGGTATCATAGCCGAACTGCGTAATCAGCTTCTCGCCCGATTCCAGCTCGCGGGTGGTCTTGGTCTTGCGGCCGAATGAGTCGTACTCATGATAGATCTTGTGGCCTTCGGCGTCGATGGAGCCGCTCAGGCTGCCCCGTTCGTCATAAAAGAACGTGGTCAGCGCTTCCTGCGGCGTGCCCACGTTCTCGGTGAGCTTCTCGACCTTGTTGAAGGCGTTGTAGACATACTTGGTCTCATAGCTGGAAAATGTGCCGTCAGCAGCCTTCTCCTTTTCCACTTTGCGCGTCATATTGCCGCGGCCGTCTTCATAATAATATTCGACCACGTTGCCGGCGGCGTCTTCTTCCTTGAATACTTTGCCTTCCTTGTCCTTGCTCACCTTGGAGACCCGTCCCAGCGGATCGGTGATGGTGATCTCCTGGCCGCTTCAGTTCATTTTAATTATAATCACTAATTGATGTTATCTTTGGAATTCTATTCTTTAAATCTTCTTCTTTCCAGTACGGATCTATATACTTTTTTTTGAAATCAATTAGATATTCTTTTTCTACTTCAAATAAATTATTATTTTTCCAATTATTATATGTTACGGAATCGGAGCCCAACCTTTTCCACAAAAAAGCCGTACTTGATGATCTGAAGACTTTGTTTTCTGGGTTTATTTTAATGTAACTATCGAGATCAAAATTAATATTTTCAATAGCGATTTCTTTGGGGAACTCTTTTTCGGAAATTTCTTTCCACTTGTCTTTATATTTATAAAAACTGTAATTAAACATTCCTTCCATCTGGATTGTAGCTAAAAATAATTCATTATTCCAAACATTTAATATTGATAAATACCCCCTTTGGCAAAATGATATTTTATTTTAATTAAAAATTAAATTAATGCAAATCTTTTCATCACCTCCGCCAATTTTAAAATCGAAAGCTCCATGTGCTATAGGTTTCTGTGGAAATTTAAACCATACTTTTCTCTGACTGTCTTCTCCATAAACAATACATTTATCATGATTTAATAAAGTACATTCAATTTGATATGAGCTTGTTATTTCGCGAACATAAATAAATAAAATTAAAACAATTATCGCTACAATCACTATTGAACTAATTATAAATTTGCTTTTAATTGTCATTTTATCTCCAGTACTTCTTCCAATTTGTGTCAGCATCGGGGTCAGGTCTCGATATTAGACTTATAACTTCCAACCCATCACTCCTTCCGTATCCGGCGCTTCATGACTTCCCTGGCCAATCGCTCTGCCAAGCGCCGGCTGGTCTTGTCTGTGCTCATTTCCTTCTCGAAGCGCCGCGCCAATGCCGAAACCGCCGAGTAATCCATTTTCATGATCTCCCCTATTTGCTTCAGGCTGTTGGCCGTATGGCGCCGCAAACCATAGATTAGCAGCTTGCGAAACACATTGCCG
>JALHSV010000515.1 GCA_022865525.1 Thermodesulfovibrionales bacterium | reverse complement strand
TTTGCCATTAACAGCCTCTCATCTCTCTGCCTGATATTTAACCATATTATTTATGTCATTAAATCAAGATATTGTAAGCTCATAATTGGATCTGCTCGCATAATTTTCTTATGATGTATACAGACAGTACACTATCAAGGCTTTATCTGAATAATCTGTTGAAAAGTCTCTCTCAATGCCTATATTCATTCATCTTGCTGATAGCTCCGCTGAAACCATTCATTATCACCTGTACTCCGCAAAAAATTTGTAGATTTGATAGGTGGTCTGGTAGCCAAGGTTCATTGCTGAACCCCAGCCCCATAAGAACCGTGCTTGTCAGTTTCCCGACACACGGCTCAAGCCCTTCAAAAGCTGCCTTTAAGCAACCCGGCTTCACAACTTCCAACATGTGGTCGTTGTTCAGCCTTTACAATACCCATTCACAGCCTTCTTGCGTTGACCGCAGGAGAATGCACATGCAGTAATCTGCATTCATTTGCTTTTCCTCCTTCGAAGGTTCGGTAAACTCTCTTGTAATGAAAGACCATGTGGAAGTCTGCCTGCTTTCGCATAGGATGATGTGGTTTTCACTCAATCCTTATCCAGCCCATTACAGACCGGCATTCGCTTTTTCCACTTTCCTATGCCCACATCCCCATCGGTTTCCCTTACGGGTCGCTTTCCCTTGCGGGAGAGATATGGGTTTCCCAAGTTCCGCATAAGTAACACTAATGGGTTAGACCCTGCCTCTCCTCCGATAGCCGTTATGTCCGTGTAACCCTAAACAAAAAGAGATTAACCGGCTATGTACCTTTTGGTTCAAGCCTTTCAGCATCTTTGGCTTGTCTTCCTTCACGAAGTTTATCAGCAGTTCACATATGTTGGTCATACCATTAAGCCTGACACCTTATCCGCCTTGATGCTGGCAGATATATCATTGCCTCACGGCTTTGATTAGACCTTTGCAGGTCAGGTTATCCTTTTCCTGCCACGCACTTTATTCAGGGCAGTAGGCTACCCCTAACGGAATAGAGGGTTTCCTAATAACGATGCTCCGTTATTGAAACAATTACTTATGCGACTTCTTGTCGCACTTTGTTTCAGGAAGAACTGTTGTCTATCGAAAGCAAGTAGGAATCTGTGGATTATTTATAATCGAGAGAGCATTTCTATTTGATGCGCCCTCAACTAAAAACTTTCGTTAAAGTAAAACAAGTGAAGTTTATCGATCATAATATGCTAAAAAAGGGACGCACCGTTTGATGCATCCCTTATTAAACCAGCAAAACTATTTATATTCGGCTTTAGACCGTTTCCTTAGGACAACCTAAATGTGTCTCAAAGGCATACTTATAGTTTATTGCTGGTATTACTCTTATTCTATGACCTCAGTTTCCTTCTTGAAATTCTAATTCCTAATAACCCTGCACTTATTTTATTCTTAGATAGATTCACCAATATTAGTCCCTATGTTTTCCCCTGTTATTGAAAGCTGAGTGATTCTCAAGGCATGATTGATTGCTTCTTGCTTTTCTTTTTGTGTGAGCGATCCCCACAGCTTAGATTCTTTCACTATCTCCAAAACTTCATTTTGAGTCATATGTATCTCATCGTCAAGTTATTTACTAAACCTATTTATAATATTATTTAATCAAAAGTAGCTTCTCTTTTCAATCTCAATATGGTTTTAATTTAGTAAATAATAGGTTTTAATAAATATTACAACTTTAGTTTGGGGCTGCAGGAATGCTTTATATTTATTGTGCCGAATAAGTTTGAATAATAAGCAAACACTTCTCATGTTGATTATCATTTGTTATATACATAATTTTGACAGATGCTGATGATGAGGACTACAGCTTGCTATATTGTTGTTTGTGATGAGATCGATATATCTTCCATGTAAGGGTTGTTTATCCGGCAAAGAAAAGAAGGAGGAGATATTGATGAAAGGGTTAAGAACAAAAAAGGTAAACACGATAAAGGAAGGGACATTGATAGTAGCTGTAGACATTGGGATGGTAAGTAACCATGGGTGCTGTACCACTGCAGATGGCAGGAGCACAAAGACATTTAGCTT
>JALHSV010000514.1 GCA_022865525.1 Thermodesulfovibrionales bacterium | reverse complement strand
GTCAATATCTTCGGTCTTCGATATGTCAGACAGAAAGCCTTTCACCTTACCTGTATACCTCTGGAGTTCCTTCTCCAATTTCTCGCAGTGTTCCGCATGAATATCAGTGAAAAATATATGTGCACCCTGCTCGGCCATTGCAATGGCAATGCTTCTGCCGATATTCTTTCCGGCTCCGGTGATAAGAACGTTTTTCTCTGATAACAGCTTATTGCCCGTCATAAGCTTTGTGGTGCATCTTCCTCACAAAAGGTTTGCCCTCGATCCCCTGGCTTGTATTCTTCGAGTTTGAGGAGGGACTCCCACAGGTATTCCGTCGCAGCATAGTATTGAAAAAAGAAACAACCCGATTCTTAATCTTCATGTATTTCCTTGCTTTTTCTGTTGTTTCTGTCGTTGCCGGTCAAGTGACGACTTGAGGATTCTTACATAATCAGTCCTCTCGGCATGCCTGCGGATGCCAATATTATCATCATGAATCCTTCTTTTCGATACGATCTCATTCAGCATAACGCTCTTTAACCCCTGTTCCCTTGCCCTCAGATACCAGTCTATAAATTCCCCTATCTGCCAGGTGTCTCCGAAAAAACCCACACGGGAAAAGGATTCCCTCCTGATCAGCACCGTGGAGGGAATATATCCGGGCATAACCTCCTGAGGGATCTGTATCTTTCTGCCCGATTCCGCATCTATATCCGGGCTGATGAATTGCTTCACGTGTCCGAATACCCAGTCTACATCAGGATTCTCTTTTAAGACTTTCATCTGGAGCATCAATTTATCTTCAGTCCACATATCATCGGCATCGAGAAACGCAAAAAAAGAGCCATGTGCCATGGCAATTCCCTTATTGCGGGCAGCAGCAATACCACTATGGGGCTCAGGAACATACATTATGGCTGTGCCAAAGCTCCTTGCAATTTGTCCACTCCTGTCGGTTGATCCGTCGTCAACAACAATAATTTCAATGGGTTTATAGCTCTGTTGCAGTACACTTTCTATTGCACCGGCCAGATACCGCTCACCGTTGAAAACCGGTATCACAGCGCTTATCAGTTTCCTGTCATCGATGAGATTGTGCATTCCACAATTACCGTTGTTCTATTGTCTATGATTATCTGCGAGGTTTTTCTCCCCGGTCAGAATAATTCCCCTTGTTCTCCTGTTCTTGTTGTACCTCAGACCTCACCTCAATAGTATCTATCTCTGAAGGAACCTGCGCTACTTCGCATGGGAAGGGCCAGCAGACGTACCCGTTATATCCCTTGCACTCTTTCCACCAGCCGGTTAACCAATTTGTCCGTCCGTCTACTGTGGACTGAATGGGAAATGCTTTATCAAGGAGGAATTGAGCTCCCCGCGCTGTAAGGGCATAACAAGCAGATCCACGACCTTCATTACAGCCTTGCCATGCATGTCTGCTTATTTGTTTCCTTCCCGGATCATTATGCTTACGGGAACCGATACGAATACTATTATGAAAATGGATGATATCCCAATCGTCAGGCACTTCAGTCATAAATGCATCCACAATTTCATTCGCATCTAATCGCCATACCAGGTCATCCTCACAGATCAAGGCGTGTTTGAGTTCCCGCTTCAAAAGAGTGCTCCAAATATTCACATGTCCCAGATAACAACCAACTTCACCTAAGGTCAGCTCACGTTGCAGGTGCTCGTCCCGTTTCAGTAACTCCCGCGCCTTCATATCCTCTATGTCGAGTGTTCGTCCGTCTACTGCAGGGATGACCTCAACATTGGCAGAGCCCAAAAAAGCAGTCTGGTAAAGAACCAGTACTCGACGCTTGATCGTTCTCGGGAGATGCAGAATAAATATCTGATCAAAATAGTCGCTGATCATCTTCTTCTACAGTCCCCTGACTATGCAGGATTAATCTGAAGTTCTTTTGAGGTTTCGGCAAAATTGAGTAATTCATGTTCCATCTGTCCGAGTATTTTTGTCCAGTCATAGCGGTCCTCCACAAGCTTTCGGCCACTCATTCTCAGACTTTCTGCACGGAGAGGATCAGAGATCACCTGCAGCACTGATTCTGCAAATGCTTGCGGGTCGTCACGAATAACAATATGTTTTCCATCTGCAACCTCTAACCCTTCGCATCCCAGACTTGTGGAAATGACGGGAAGTCCCATTGCAAAAGCATCGAGGATTTTAATCCGTGTGCCTCCGCCAAGCCGGAGGGGCACAACGGTCAGACAGCATTGTCCGGCAATCTCTCTCATATCATCCGGTGTCCCAGCAATCTCAATGCGGGGATCTGAGGCAAGGTCACGAATTTCCTTCGGAGGATTCATCCCTGCGATGCAAAGCGTAACGGTTTGGTCTCTTCCCCAGATAAGGGGCATAATTGTCTTTACCAAATAAAAGACCGCCTCAATATTGGGGTAATAGTTCATCGTCCCCATGAAAAGGATCTTCCGGGAATTCCGGTATTCAAGGAGAGATTTGTCCCTCGTATTGACTCCGTTTTCGATGATAACCGTCCGTCCGGATGGACAACGTCTGTCCAATTCTTCCTTGTCCTTCGTGCTTACAGTAAAGCGGAGTGGGAATTGCCGCCATACTTTGTTTTCATATGCAGTCATGAACATCCATGTTGCCTTCCAGAAAGTGCGATCTTTCTTAACGCCCATGATGGTCTTTTCAGCCACATCGGGCAGACTTGCATATTGTTTGAACAGATTTGATTCTATGTTATGTTCCTGCAGGATAACTCCGCATGAGAATATGTCATGATACTGTGCCATAAAAATAAAGTCAATGATGACGATATCGAAATTCTGCTCCCTGAGTTTTTTGAGCGTTTCCCTCATTTCCAGCATTGAGAACGTCATGATAGGCCACGGCGATTTATCCGAAGCTGACAGATGAGGGAGGGGCGCTGTGAAAGGATGCCTGACGAAAACCGCTTGTTTACAAAATTTCTCCAGCATTTTCCTATATCCAAATTCCTCTTTCGAAAACGCAAAGCAGACAAGCGTAAGCTCATGACGGAGACTCAGGTACTTGATCTGCTCCCACTGCCTAATACGAGCCCCGGAGTTCGGCGGGTAAGGGGCATATGGTGTCAGCATAAGTATTTTCATCTGGATACCCTTCCTGTCATATCACTTCAATTTCCGAGCATCATCACTCATCCCGTCCTTTATGCACACTCTTTTTTTATCCTTCATGTATCAGTTTCGTTATTACGTGCGGGATTGCTGATAAATCCGCCCCGAGATGCAGGTGATAGCACGGAACCTGGTGAACAATCTTCTGCATGATGGCAAGGGAGGGCTGCCCTGCATATGCCAACTGAGACATTGTGCTGAGTGCTAAGGCTCTGAGACCGTCTCCCGGTGAAGCATGGGTTACCGTAGTCGCTTGATTATCAGTAATTCTGGGAATAAGGATCGCACGGATGGGGAAACCGGTGATAATCTTCTCAGCAAAATGTGGATAGAGAAAAAGCACTGCCTTATCTGTATCATCATAGCATTTGCTGCTGAGAGCAGGCTCCACAGAGGAAATCTGCCGGATTGTGTTTGGGTGTAACTTGGCCGTATTGTAAACACTATATGCATAAGGCACCGGGTCTGCAGTAATGAGACAGTAGTCATCACTTACATACCGAAGATTTGCATTCAGACATGCCAGGGATGTCGTGGACTTCCCGACCCCGCCTTTCCCGGAAAGCAAGACCCCGCCATGAGTGTTTCCTACCGCACCACTATGGACAAATTGGAGCCCGAACTGATTCAGCCACCAGTGGAGAACGGTGCGGAGAGGAGCACTGATCTCATAGCTTGGGAGCCGTCGGGCATCATGTGTCCAATACATGGCCAGATTCAGTCTCTTATCCAGCAGTGTCATTGAATTCGCTTCCCAGTTGTATGAAACAAGGATTCGTTCATTGCTGAACCCCCTCACATCGCCACGGTTTGTGTAGAGACCCTGGGAATCACCGGTTGGCCTGTAAACAGCATAGCCCGTCCAGGGAGGTGGGGGCATCTGTGTTTGAGTCGAGATGTCATCCCATATACAGACAGTCAGTGGACGGATTTCCTCACCTCCAGCCGGATGATGCGCTAAAGCAGGGGTTAAGATTTGATGGAGTTCGGAACCGGCAAAACGCAAATGTACCACATGACCGCCGATCCTGTAGGACCGCGACAGAGAGACACCTGAAGTCCGTTCAGCGTGAAGAAATATCTCAAAGATCTCCTGAAAAAATGCTAAGGGATCTATTGCTAATTCCCGATGCGAAGGTGAGGGCTTTTCAGATGGGTCAAGGCTCACTGCGATGGATTATCTCTCTTTACGTGAGGCCATCCTGTTTCATCAACTTCATGTATCGGATCGAGCAAAAGAAGCTCCTGCATATCATTGTACTTGTGGAGGAAAGGTGCTTCAAAAGTCTGCCGGTTATCCCCCCCCGCCTGCTCCTCGACAATACTAAGGGGATCCCCAGTTCCTATCCCTGACGCAGTATCCTCTGTAATAAGGCCTTCACGCATAAGTTCCTCTGCAAGACGATGCAAAGCCTTCTCTATATCCTCCTGCTTTCCTTCAAAACGTCGCGCAAGAAATTCAGTAATATGCCTGAGGCTGAGATTCTTTTCGATCAGATTCCAGATATGGGCACCAGTCTTATCAAGACTGTAGTAATTGCCTGTGTCAAGATTAACAATGACTACTTCGCCATCAATGGTCTCATGGATTACTTGAGGGTTGTTGATTTTAAAGTGCATAGATTTTCCTTTCTTTGCAGACAGATCGAGAAAATTATAATTTTTTCATTCAATAAATCTCAAGTTAAACTCAATAACGTGTTGCAGAAATTGTTCGTACACCATTGCTATACTATCCCATGTTCGGTCTTCTACGAACTCCCTTGCCCGCTTCCCCATCTCTTCCCGCATATCACTGAAAGCCATATCCTTCATGGATTGAGCCAGTGAAACAGGATCTCCACTTCTGAAAGCTATACCTGCTCCATGTTCGGTGACAAACGAAAATTCCGGGATATCACTCACAAGAACAGCCTTCTCGCAAGCCATGGCCTCCAAAACTGCAATAGGCTGCACCTCATGCCGGGAGGGGAATACGGTAAATATGGCATTTTGTAAAATCTCTTTTTTGGTATTTCCTGAAACCCATCCTATCATCTCAATATTTTTTCTAACAGCATCAGGCAATCCGCTCAGAAGGTTGTGGAATGTATCCATATCTCTTCCGTCCCCTGCAATCACAAGCCTGATATGAGGGGATACCTCAAAGAACTCTCTATACGCACGGATTAGAAGATCAAGCCCTTTTCCATAGATATCGATTCTTCCGAGGTAGAGTACATAGTCTCCTTCTCCGGGAGCAACATGCAGGAATTCGTCTGAAATACCGTTGGGGATAATTATATGATTTACAGTACGTTTGAGAGAACATTTTTTTGCTGTCTGATCGCTGATAAAAATCAAATGCCGATAGAATCGGGGTCTAACCTGTTCAAGACCACAGAGAACCAAAGCATAAAAAAGGTTATATTTTTTGAAATAGAGTCTTCCTGTATATCCCTGAATTTGCAGGACTAACGGTTTTTTTGTCCATAAGTGCAGGAATGTTGGAATCGCAGGTGAAAACTCCTCGATGATGATATCGAATTCATCCCCGTGACGACGCACAAATTG
>JALHSV010000513.1 GCA_022865525.1 Thermodesulfovibrionales bacterium | reverse complement strand
GTTAGATTCCTTCTGCCCGATAAACGGGACATTTTCACCGACAACGATCTCGGCTTCCTTATTGTCAGATGTGAGGATTTGAGGTGTTGAGAGGACATTGATTGCCCCCTTGAATTCATTCAGGTTAAAGAGTGCTGCAAATCCCGGCACAGCAAGTGTTGTTGTCGTGACCTTGCCATCAGCACCAGTTGTTGAGACAGGAATATTAAGAAAATTCCCCATACCACCTGTTGTCAATCCCGTCAGTCCGGAGATAATCCCCTGTATCGCAGAGGTATCTATCTGTCCAAAACCACTCACGAAGACAGGCTCACCATCCTTCTCGGCTATAATCCTCCATTTGGAACCGATCTCCTGCAACCGGTCAATAGATGCCTCAACAATCATGGCTTCTACGTAGACCTGTTTTCTCTTCCGGTCAAGTTGCTTTACAACCTGTACAAGGTTCCGGTAGTCTGCCGGCGAGGCGACAATGACGAGAGAATTCGTTGACTTATCAGGCGAGATTATGACTTTCCCTCCCGGTTCGAACGGACTCTTCGCAGGCTGACCCGGCTGTGCAGACAGACCGGAACGTGCCTGTGAGGAGATTCCTGTTATCATGCCTTCCAGTACTTTTGAGAGTTCAGTCGCATCGGCATATTCGAGAAAGTAGACATTAATCTTGCTTGTAGCTTCAGGGAGTGGCACATCAAGAAGGGCAATCATCCTCTTCAGGGATCCTTTTTCCTGCTTGTCGGCAATCAATATCACTGCGTTCAGTCTGGTATCAGCAAAAACACTGGACTTTGCCTCATCATAAGAAACTGCCGCTGCCGGTTCACCCGACTTTGAAGGCCGATATCCCGAAGACGGTGTTTTGCTTCCCAAAGTCAGCGTTTCACCGATAATTTTTACGATATCTTCGGCATTGGCATGCTTGAGAAGTATAAGCTCGGGTTCCTCTACCCCCGATCTATCAATCGATTCGATAATCGTGAGGATCTTCTCAATGTTCGTGGCAGAATCAACAATCATAAGCATATTACCGGGGCCGAAAGACGAGATATGGCCGTCCCGGGAGACAAGGGGCTGTAAAAAATTCAACGCCCTCGAGGCTGAGATTGACTGAAGCGATATGAGCCTCATAATGTAAGCATCGCTGACCGGTTGCACACCCTCTCTCAGGATTTCAGTCCCCGACTGTTTGGCCTGCGAGATAGGGACTATTTTGTATACTTTTCCTGCAGGGATAATCGTAAACCCCTTTAATTCCAAAACAGAAGTGAACAGACTAAAGGCATCATCCACAGAAAGTTTTGAGGGGGCGATAATGGTAATACTGCCTTTCACCCTGTCATCGAATACGAAATTCTTCCGGGTAATGTCACTAATAAATTTGACAACTACCGAAATATCAACATCGACAAAATTGAAGGTGACCTTTTTTTCTTTCCCCTGACTTTCTTGAGTCTCAGCACAAGCAGTATTGTTTAAAAAGGATGAAGGAGGAAGGATGAAAGATGAAGGAATTATGAAAAAAATGATCAAGGATGAAAGATGAAGGATGAAAGAATTATTTTTCTTCCTGTTTTTATTGAGCTTTCTCATTATCAATAGTTCCTTAAAGCTCTGCTTGCCAAACATATGTGTTTGTTTTTTTTGTCATCCCGGCTTGTCCGGGATCATTCTTCGAAACAACCCCCCTTTATTAAGGGGGAATCAGAAGGATTCCCGACAAGCGGGAATGACAGAATACAAAACTCTGCATTTGACTTTATTAAGTTCAAACTCACCGTTTATTGTAGCACCAATAAGAAGCATTTTGTTTACTCCTCTTCTTCATATCTTCTAAAATTTTTTTTATGTCTTTCCCTGTCTACTGCCTACTGTCTACTACCTACTATTTGATCTGATACGTCATTGTCATCCGTGATCCGGACCTGATGAGATCGACCTGAACCCGCTCCATACCTTTGAGGGCGGTAAATGCCTGGAGTGCCCTCTCCGGGTTTGATATATCGTATTCATTAATTCTC
>JALHSV010000512.1 GCA_022865525.1 Thermodesulfovibrionales bacterium | reverse complement strand
GTAGGGACAAGGGGGAAAGCTCCTTACAGAACAGTCCTTACCCACGGATTCACCGTTGACGGACAGGGGAAGAAAATGTCGAAATCCCTTGGAAATGTTGTAGCGCCCCAGGAGGTCATAAAGAGCAACGGAGCAGAGATACTGCGGCTGTGGGTTTCAGCAGAAGATTACAGGGATGATGTGAGGATCTCAAAAGAGATTCTTGACAGGCTTACCGAAGCGTACAGAAAGATACGGAATACCTGCAGATTTCTGCTCGGGAATATTCATGATTTTGATGGAAATGATTACAGCACTGAGCTGCTGGAGATAGACAGATGGGCAATGAGCAGGCTCCAGAGTTTCACGGGGAAGGTCGTCGCAGCATATGAGAATTTTGACTTCCATGAAGTATTTCACAGCATATACAATTTCTGCGTCGTCGATATGAGCTCGTTCTATCTTGATGTATTAAAAGACAGGCTGTATACCTTCAGGACAGATTCAGTGGAGAGGCGTGCAGCCCAGTGGGTTCTCAGCAAGATTCTCTCAATGATGACAAGGCTGATGGCTCCGATACTCTCATTTACTGCAGAGGAAGTCTGGCAAAATATACGAACCAACAGCCAGTTCACGGGACAGGCGAACAGGGAAATCGAAGAATCAGTATTTCTTGCGTCATTCCCTGCTGCCGATGCAACATACTATAACAGGCAGCTTGAAGAAAAATGGGATAACCTCTTTGTTTTGCGGAATGAAGTGAACAAAGCTCTTGAGATGAAAAGGTCGGAAAGATTCCTTGGGAATTCCCTCGAGGCAAAGGTTATCCTGTATCTTCCCGGGAGTTACAAAGATCTTCTTACTGAAAAAAGGGATTTTTTACCAACGTTCTTCATTGTCTCAGCAGTTGAACTCACCGATGAGAGCATGAAGGCTTCTTACAGAAGCACCGAAATAGAAGGGCTCGAAATAACAATTGAGAGGGCTGGGGGTCTGAAATGCCAGAGGTGCTGGAACTGGAGTACAACCGTCGGAACATTCACCGATAAACCTGACATCTGCGGAAGGTGTTATAAAGTTGTTGTTCATAAATAATAGTGTATTGCATCCATTGGACCCTCGAATCCTCAAACCCTTGAACCCTGCTACTTTATGAAACGGGCTCCATACATCTTTCTGATTGTCCTGGCAGTTGTCGCGCTCGATCAGGCAACAAAATATCTCATCATGACAAATCTCTCACTATATGATTCCAGAGAAATATTTCCTTTCCTTCACATTGTTCATGTCAGGAATACAGGTGCTGCGTTCGGGATGTTTAAAAACCTCGGAAGCACGTTCTTTATCATCCTATCTGTCTTCGCAATAATTTTCATAATAAATCTCCTTGCGAAAAAAACCTATAGCACCGTTGGCCTCTCGCTCATTTTGGGCGGTGCTCTCGGGAATCTTATTGACCGGGTACTCTATGGGAAGGTTGTGGATTTCGTTGACTTCTCTGTAGGGACTTTTCACTGGCCTGCATTCAATGTTGCCGACTCTTCCCTCACCATAGGGATCGCGGTAATCTTAGCAGCATATCTTTTCAAAAAATAGAAATTTACGGGAACGGTAATAAACAGCAGCGGAAAAACTGCCTCATTCATAAATCGCATATCCCTCGATCTTTTCAAGTCTTTTCCCCTTAATGCCGAGTGCTTGAAGGCTGCCGATCTTTCTCTCACGCCGTGTCTTCAGAATCCTCGTGACCGTCTCCGGTCCAATGCCCGGAACTCTCAGCAACTCTTCCCTGTCTGACGTATTGATCCTTACAGGGAAAAATTCCGGGTGGCCGTCCGCCCATATCTCCTTGGGGTCTTTGTCTATTCTCAGATTGCCGTTTTTATCGAGCATGATGTCCTCTTTCTGAAAACCGTATTTCCTGATCAGAAAATCGGCCTGGTATAAACGATGCTCTCTTATAAATAGTTCATGGGGGTGTGAAAGAAATTTTCTCTCTCCCGGGATATCGGCGTGGCCAAGACCTTTCTGATAGGCAGAGAAATACACCCGTTTGAAGTTCAGACGCTTATAGAGGCCAAACACGTATTGTATGATCTCTGCATCTGTCTCCTCCGAGGCTCCGACAATAAACTGGGTCGTGCATTTAACCCTTGAAAACTTCGTGCCCGCTCCCGTTAGCTTTCCCATCAGCTTCAGTGGCTGGATGATATCCCTGTCGTAATCCTTCGTACTCGATAAAGCGGCAAAATGTTTTCTGCCTGGAGTCTCGATGTTCAGCGAAACAGCAGTCGCCAGTGAAATGGCATCCTCGACTGCTGCATCGGATGCCCCGGGGATGATCTTCAGATGGATGTATCCCTTGAAACGATGTTGATACCGTAGCAGACGTGCCACGGTATTAATCTTGTTCATGGTGTAATCAGCATTATTCACGACTGCTGAACTCAGGAACAGGCCAAAAACTTTTTTCCTTTGATAATATTCCATAAACGTGCGCGCGACTTCCTCTGGACGGAGGGTACATCGGGCTACATTCGTTTCTGAACGGAGAGGGCAGTACCTGCAGTCATTCGTACATGCATTGGAGAGAAGGGTCTTGAGGAGCACAGTACTGCCGCCTTGCGGGAGAGCGACAGGATACAGCCATTTACCCTCCGGGCCCCTCTTCCGATGCTCATCCCGTGCAGTCCCGCATGCACAGGCAAGGTCGTACCGCGAATCCTCAGAAAGTATTTTCAACTTATCGATTGTATCCATGGATAATCTTTTGGGATTATATCACAGTAAGCTCTGTTGAACGAAGGGGACTTTTTGCCTGTGCTATTATATTAAATGCATCCGGTGCTGATTCGATTCGGTCCTTTCACGATCCACACCTATGGTTTTCTCATTGCCATCGGTTTTCTTGTCGGTCTCTGGCTCGCAGTGATTCAGGCAAAAAAGGAAAACATACCGGTAAATAAGATTCTGGACCTCAGTTTTTACCTTCTTCTTGCAGCCATTATCGGCTCAAGGCTTTTTTTCATTCTCATTAATGCAGGGCATTACATCAATCATCCTCTGGATGTTTTTAAGATATGGGAGGGCGGCCTTGTCTTCTATGGAGGAGTTTTGCTTGCAGTTCCGGTTGCTGTCTGGTACGTAAAGAGAAACGGACTGGATATGTGGAATACAGCAGACATTTTTTCCCCAGCAATAGCAATTGCGCATGTTTTCGGCAGGCTCGGGTGCCTGGCAGCAGGCTGCTGCTTCGGAAAGGCTGCCGAAGCCCTTCCATGGGGAATCATCTTCACTGACCCGGAATGTCTGGCACCGACAAATGTGCTGTTGCATCCCACACAACTTTACGAGTCAGCTGGCGAGCTTCTCATCTTTCTCACCCTCATAATGCTGAGAAACCGTAAATCATTCAAAGGCCAGCTTTTTATGTCATATCTTCTCGTCTATGCGCTCCTCCGTTTTACGGTTGAATTCTTCCGGGGAGATGTCGGCAGGGGGTTCATCATGGAAAACATCTCGGTATCCCAGGGGATTAGTATCCTGATGTTTTTTATTGGTATCGCAGGATTTGTGATACTGAGAGGGAAAAGCAGGAAGTTCTAACACGCTGTTGAAATGATCATCAAACGCTCTTTTTTGCCAAAATCAGGTATACTGAATAGCAAATCAACAAGTGTTTGTTTAATAATATGTACATGAAAATAAAAAAACTTCTATTCATCTCTCTCACTGCATTATTGCTCTTTTTGTTCTCCATGATGCCTCCCGGGTTTGCAGCAGATGAAGATTCATGCAAAGATCAAGGAATAACAGTCAGAAATCTATCCTTTAAAGAAATTTGGTATAAGCGTCAGGGTGGTAGCTGTATCATATTGAAACGGAATTACTCATTTACTATAAAACCTGAAGAAGAAATAAGGCTTTTTTCAGATATGGTCTGCGAAACACCATATTGTCCTGCGTGT
>JALHSV010000511.1 GCA_022865525.1 Thermodesulfovibrionales bacterium | reverse complement strand
GGCCCTCTTCAGTTAACGCTGTCGAATGTGGCTGTCATAAGCCAGAGCCATTTTGGCCTGACAGGAGCTGCACTCTCAATCGGTGAACAGCCCATAAAAGGTTTGATAAGCCCCGGGGCAATGGCCCGCATGAGTGTCGGGGAAGCCCTTACAAATATTGTCTGGGCAAAAGTAAGTGCACTCGAAGATATTAAATGTTCCGGAAACTGGATGTGGGCTGCTAAACTTCCGGGTGAGGGTGCCCTGCTTCATGATGCAGCGGTTGCGTTGAGGGATATCCTTCTCGGACTTGGCATCGCTGTGGACGGAGGAAAGGACAGCCTTTCGATGGCTGCAAAAGTGACGGATACTTCGGACAGGACCGAGATTGTTAAGGCTCCCGGGAATCTCGTCATTTCTGCATACGTCACCTGTCCTGACATAACAAAAGTTATTTCGCCTGATATAAAAAGGCCTGGTGAAAGCAGGCTGCTTTATGTTGATCTCGGAGAAGGAAGATACAGGACAGGGGGTTCGGCCTTAGCCCAAGTGTATAAACAAGTCGGGGACGAATCTCCCGACGTCAATAATCCACAACTTCTGAAAAGGGCGTTTCATCTGGTGCAGAAACTTATTTCGGATGACCTTATCCTTTCGGGCCACGACAGAAGTGATGGTGGACTGATTGTCACGCTCCTTGAAATGGCATTCGGAGGGAATTGCGGATTGGAAGTGGATATTGCTCAAAAACCAATATCCAATAATGTCCCCACCCCCCCTTTGGAAAAGGGGGGTAAGGGGGGATTTAAAGAAGATATCTTTAACCTCTTATTTTCTGAAGAACTTGGATTCGTAATCGAATATCTTCCGGAGCACGAGCAAAAAATAATAGAGATATTCAAGCAAGACGACATTCCCTTTCAGATGATCGGCAAGACCTTAACAGAGAAAGAGATCATCATACAGGTGAATGACAAGATCGCCTTCAAAGAAAACATGCAGGAACTCAGGGCTGTATGGGAAGAAACGAGCTATCAACTCGATAGACTCCAGGCAAATCCCGATTGTGTTGAAGAGGAAAAAACGGTTAATTTTGACAGAAAAGGCCCTGTATATAAACTAACATTTACTCCGAGCTTCCAACCTTTCGAGCTTCTCAAAGTCAGCCCCCTCACCCCTCCCTCCCCCTCGAGGGGGGAGGGTAAGGGTGGGGGTGAACTCTCCCAGGTTTCTAAACTTCCGAAGGTTGCTATCCTGCGGGAGGAGGGCAGTAACGGAGACCGGGAGATGGCCTCTGCATTTTATCATGCAGGGTTTGATGTGTGGGATGTCACCATGACAGACCTGCTCAGTGGAGCTGTTAATCTGGACGGCTTCAGGGGGATAGCGTTTGTCGGCGGGTTCAGTTACGCTGATGTCCTTGATTCAGCAAAGGGTTGGGCAGGGGTCATCAGGTTCAACAAAAAACTCTATGAGCAGTTTCAGTGTTTTTATGAAAAAGACGATACGTTTAGTTTGGGTGTTTGCAACGGGTGTCAGCTCATGGCACTCCTTGGATGGATTCCCTGGAGAGGGATTCCCGACCGCATTCAACCGCGGTTCATTCAGAACAGATCAGGAAGATTCGAATCAAGGTTTTCAACCGTTCAGATAATGCGAAGCCCGTCAATAATGCTTGAGGGAATGGAAGGTTCAACCCTGGGTGTTTGGGTTGCGCATGGTGAGGGAAGGCTCATTTCCCCCGATAAGGACATCGTGCAGGAAGTGCTTCACAAAGGACTTGCACCTATACGCTTTGTTGATGACAATAATGAGTTTACAGAAACATATCCCTTCAATCCAAACGGCTCTCCTTTGGGGATAACAGCACTCTGCTCGCCTGAGGGAAGGCACCTCGCCATGATGCCCCATCCGGAAAGGACCTTTCTGAAGTGGCAGTGGGCATACATGCCGGAAGAATGGAAGCAGAATCTCGAGACATCACCATGGTTCAGGATGTTCCGGAATGCGCGGGAATGGTGTGGGTGATACTTTATGCAATGCGTTACAACCGGCAACTGAGTATTGATCATCACCGGATCAATATGATATTCTTTGCTATAGTGAGGGGAAAATCCTCCTCTGCTCCATTAGGGGGTTCATACAATGTACCCAACCATAGCTGGTCTTACCAGCCAGTAAGAGAGTGTAATACCAATGTCATATCGAGCCTGGTTTCAATGCATTAATCAGCAGTGTCGGGCGAGCTATCCGCTCAACTCGATCATTTATCGCTGTAAGACATGCGGCTCGCTTCTGGAAGTGCAGCATGACCTCAACCAACTTGCCCAGCGTGATGCTAAGGCCTGGATGAAGCTGTTCGACGAGCGATACAAATCGAGCGAGTGGCCTTACGGATCCAGTGTTTGGGGGAAGAAGGAATGGATCCTGCCCCAGATTGATAACGAGAATATCGTCTCGCTCTACGAAGGCGGTACCAATCTGTTCTGGGCCGAGCGGTTCGGTAAAATGATCGGACAGGCAGATCTCTGGATCAAGCTCTGCGGTAATTCTCACAGCGGTTCGTTTAAGGACCTTGGCATGACGGTGCTTGTGTCTCAGGTCAAGCAGATGATCAGCGAAGGAGTACCGATCAAAGCTGTTGTCTGCGCTTCCACCGGCGACACCTCGGCAGCGCTTGCAGTTTACTGTGCTGCTGCCGGCATTCAGTCCATCGTGCTTCTGCCGAAGGGCAAAATTTCTGTGGCGCAGCTTATTCAGCCGATTTCCAACGGTGCGCTGGTGTTATCGCTGGACACGGACTTTGATGGCTGCATGAGCATCGTCAAAGAGATTACGAAAGATGAGACCATGTACCTCGCAAATTCGATGAACTCTTTACGGATCGAGGGGCAGAAAACTGTCGGCATCGAGATCGTCCAGCAATTTGAGTGGCAGACGCCTGACGTTATCATTATCCCCGGCGGCAACCTTGGGAATGTCTCCGCGCTTGGGAACGGTCTTCTCATGATGCGCGACCTTGGTTTGATCAGCAAACTGCCCCGCATTGTTGTTGCCCAGGCTGAACGCGCCAATCCGCTTTATCGCTCGTATCTGAAAAACTTTGAGGCCTTCGAGCCGATCGAAGCACAAAAGACACTGGCAAGCGCCATTCAAATCGGCAACCCAGTCAGTTTCGAGAAAGCTGTCCGAACACTGAGACAATTTAACGGTATTGTCGAGCAGGCCACTGAACAGGAATTAGCCGATGCTGCGGCACTTGGTGATAAAACCGGCATGTTCAACTGCCCT
This sequence comes from Thermodesulfovibrionales bacterium, assembly GCA_022865525.1. GTDB lineage: Bacteria > Nitrospirota > Thermodesulfovibrionia > Thermodesulfovibrionales > SM23-35 > JALHSV01. The sequence goes on along the minus strand of JALHSV010000511.1, from coordinate 6,722 downwards.
CACACCGGTGTAGCTCTGGCAGTGCTGGTCAAACTGCTCTCAGCCAATAAGATAGACAAGTCCGAACGAGTCGTAGTCATATCAACAGCGCACGGACTCAAGTTCACTGACTTTAAAGTTCGCTATCACGAGGAGACGCTGGACTTCCCCTGCCATTTCGCCAACAAACCGATCGAGCTCCCTCCCCGTGTTGAGGCGGTCAAGGAAGCTCTCCAGTACGCTTTGCAGAAGAGGAGGAAACCAATGCCGAAAAAGTCTTCAAAATCCAAGAAATGGAATGCAGCCACCCTTGCGATCCACGGCCTGGGAAAGTCTCCCAAGGCCTACTATTCGGTCTCCACGCCGATCGTCCAAACGTCTAATTATTATTTCGACTCTACTGCTGAAGTCTATGATTTCATGAAGGCCAAGAGCGAAGGTCGTGTATTGCGGGGCCATGAATACGGTCGCTATGGTAACCCGACGCAGGAGGAATGCGAACGCAAGCTTGCCGCTATCGAGGGCGCCGAACGGGCGCTGCTGTTTGCCACCGGCATGAGCGCCGTCATCCTTACTTTGCTTGCATACATGCGCCGCAACGGGCATATCATCTTCACAAACGACTGCTACCGCCAGACCCGCGATTTTGCAACAAATACACTCGCCGAGTTTGGCATCGAAGTCTCACTTGTAGACCCGACTGCAGATGCCATTGCCGGGGCGATCAAGTCCAATACAAACATCATTTTCACTGAATTGCCGACCAATCCCTATCTGCGGGTCCTGGATATTCCTGCGATTGTAAAAGTTGCAAAACAGCATCAGATTATGACGATTATTGATGCGACGCTGGCTACGCCTTACAATATCAAGCCGCTTGAAATGGGCGTTGATATTGTTATTCATTCTGCTACCAAGTATCTCGGCGGTCACAATGACCTGCTGGCAGGTGTTTCCCTCGGCAAACATGCCCTGCTGAATGACCTCTACCGCATGCAGCGGATGATTGGTGCAACACCTGGACCCTTCACCTGTTTCCTTCTTGAACGCGGGCTGAAGACTTTTGCACTCCGCATGGAGCACCACAACCGGGCAGGGCTGGAAGTTGCACGGATGCTGGAGGCTCATCCAAAAATTGAGAAGGTCTGGTATCCCGCCCTCGAATCGCATCCCGACCACCGTATAGCAGAAGAGCAGATGCGGGGATTCGGCAGCGTAATTACCTTCCTGATTAAAGGCGGTGACAAGGAAACCCGCAAATTTATTGACTCCCTTGAACTCTTCCTGATAACACCAAGTCTCGGAGGAAGCGAAAGCCTTGTGACGCAGATGTCGGTGATGTCATTCTTCGACTATCCCGAGGAATACCGTCATGCAATCGGCATGGTGGACAACCTTGTCCGCATAGCGCTCGGGCTTGAGGACGTGAAAGACCTGATTACCGACCTGAAGCAGGCACTGGACAAGGTCTGAATACGATAATGCAGGAACGCGTATTTTATTATAGTTCGGTAAACTTCCCTTATATCCGTGATGGACTCAAGAATATCGTTCAGGTAGTCCAGAAGAATCCTTTCTTCAGACCGTATTGTTCCCTGAAAGCTTCTTTGTGTCTCAGGAGCACTTCTTTTATTTCGTCAAAGGTTTTCATGAGTTACCTCAAAAAAACTATACCTTATCTGTCAATTTTATGTTCCCTTTCTTGGGGATTTTCAGCGAAACAATCGACTGTCCGTTAAACACATTCATTATGAACATCATATAAGACATTCTCACAGTACCATCCGTTTCTGTTAAGGCCAAATGGGATATTCCTTTCCTCAGATAATTAGCATGCCCCATGATCTGATTGGGGTGAGGCATGCAGGAAGAAGGTTTGCCTTTTGGGTCTCTCTGGAATGCTGTGCATCTTTCGTCCCAAAGGGAACATACCATTTTCGCGGGCTGCACCTACAACTCCTCATGTCAAGTGGTCAGAGGAGTTGAGGATTATTGGTAGTACTGATAAATCAAGAAACAAAATAGGGTAGAGCCATTGCTGACTCTGCCTATTTGCATATATTAAAGCTGCCCTATAAACTTATTTTTTTGCAGCTTTGGTTGTTTTCTTTTTTGCGGTTGTCTTGGATGTAGGTTTCTTTTTTACCGCTACCTTTGATTTCTCTTTCATAGGTCTTCCACAACACCAAAGTGTAGTACTTGATGCCCCTGCATTACTGATGACAACTTCTCTTGCACAGGGAATACAGAACATCTCTTGTCCCTTCTTCACTTTTGCCATACTCATTCCCCCTTCTTATTATTTGCTGCATTTTTTAATACATCCAATATATCACAGTAAGTTCTCGTATACAATTAACATATCATGGACATCAAAGACCTTTATAAAAATTACTTAAAGCCACTTCACCTCTGGTTTCTTCTTGTGAGGTGGTTCAGGATATGACTTGGGATAGCCCATAATAATTGGACCAAAGATTTTTTCATCATCCTTTAAATCAAGAAGCTTTCTTGCTTCCGTATTATCAGCAATCAATGATCCAAGACCGACCCAACAACTTCCTAATCCTAACGAATAGGCTGCAAGCATTATATTCTCACAGGCGAGTGGACACGAATGGTCTGCATATATCCCCTGTCCAATCACAAAAACTATTACAGGTGCAGAATAATAAACCGGGTCTTCTAACTCATCAAAGCGTTTCATGATTGATTCATAACGTGTCGGGTCTTTCTCTCTAATGTTATCGAAAATCTTCTTTGCGTTCGGTAGTGCTATTTGAAGTAGTTTCTGATGAATCTCCTTATCTTCAACTACAACAAACCTCCAAGGCTGATAGTTCATTGAAGAAGGAGCTTCATTCCCTGCTTGAACGATAGTTTCTATGATGTCTTTAGGAACAGTCTTGGACTCATATGATCTTACCGAACGTCTCTTGTATATAGCCTCAAGTACCGGGTTCATTGTTCCTCCCTTGAATTCTTAAAAGGTATAATTTAAAAAGTTCCTTTTGCAATATGTTTTGGATAAAAATCCTACCTCAGCACCTGAACAGACGTTTGAAAAGATTCGCATTGGTTAAGTTGTTTCAAAATTCTTTATAAACTGACCTATCTGAACACCAAAGTAGACACACTTGACCCCGTTCATGCAGTCATCGGCGTCCTTCTTCTCGATGTGGGTTGTCAGTTCATGCTTGTCTTTCCTAAACTTAACAATGTAGGCATTTTTTGTCGTATCAAAATCAAGGCTGACTGCAATACCGTGCTTTGTAATCTCTGGGTACATCTCCATAATCTTGTCCTTCAATGCTACGTTTGTGTATCCCATACATCCTCCTTTGATATATTCTGAGCGTTGCTTTTCTCTTATGATTTTCCCATTAAGAATGATGGGAGTCAACTAATTTTTCTTTCGATTCTGATTATGACTTTGCTTCATTGTCAAATTTCGTGCTGTCAAGTTTTGCCCTTGTCATTTCTACGCTGCGCTGTTTGATATTTCTCAGATCTGCATTAGTCAGGTTTGCAGCTATCAGAACAGTTTCCAAAAGACTTGCTTCTCTCAGGTCTGCTGACGAGAGGTTCGCCCCGTTCAGATCTGTTCCGTGCAACATCGCTCCTTTCATGTCTGCACCTGAAAAATCAGCTCCTATCATGCTCGAACCATAAGCGCTTACATTCCGGAGATTCGCATTTGCCATTCGTATTAAAACAGCTTCTGTCATCTGAAGATTTGCTCCTGTAAGATCAGCCTTCTCGAAGTTTGCAGTGGATATTTTGGAATTGGTGAAGTTCACGCCCTTCAGGTTTGCTTCAGTGAAGTCTGCACCGACAAATGAAGAAAAAGTGAGGTCGGAATTCTCAAGATCTGCCTTCCTGAAACTGCCGCCTATAAAATTAGAGCTGCTCATATTACAATTCGACAGATCTGTATTATCGAAATTGGACATGCTCAGATTAGAGCTGCTCAAATTTGCACTTTTGAGATTGCATCCCTTGAACTGAATAGCAATCAGATCGAGCATGCTCAGATTTAAACCTGAAAGGTCATATCCCGATATGTCGCCTGTTGTTTTTGACAATTTTATAACTTGATTTCTCGTCAGCTTTTCCATTTTTCCCTCCTATACTCATCCGCCCTCGTTTCTTTCAAGATTTTTTGTCTTATGAATTCTTCATCTTACACCTGATTGATTTTCTCTAAACATTGTAACAAATCTTCAGCGGATACATTAAAAATGAAAAGAAGGGCAGAACAGAGGAATTCTAATAAAAAGTTTTTTGTTTTGTATTGAATGATTATTAGCTATACTTCGCACAATTATATCAGGTCTCAAAGATGATTGCTTCAGGAAGGCTGTTTGCCCCGCAGCTGTGGTACTTGCCTTGAAAGTAGCATCCCCGGTCACGCTGGCAGCCTTCTGTTTGCAAGTTATGCGGACGACTGTCTCGGCTAGGTTTCCAATGCGGGAGTGGCTGTATAGTGCCTAATTATCGATCCAGATGAAGTCAGCTATCCGGGAACGACCCTTCATGGGCAGGCCTGTTACAGATTCGGCGCAGACCACTACGGCTACTTTGAGAGCCGGATGATTCTTCTGGAGTTGATAGGGTATGCCGAGGTGGTAGTCGCAATGAAAACGGCCGCAGCAGAAGAGGATATGGTGATCAAGAAAAGGTTCCAGTGAGGCGGCCATCACTGCGTCCTTTAACACCTGAGCCTTGTAAAGCGCCTTAACATTCAATCCCTTCATTGGAGCCGAGTGGGGCATCTTTTTCATAAGAGCAGCAAAGCGTTCGTAATATTCCTCTGAATCAAGGTGTAATGTTGGGGGGAGATACATGCTGTCTTTTCCCGCGACATCAGACGAAATCTCATCAGTCATCGCAACCCCAGCAGCAGTCCTGCGGGGCACATTGGCCGCAATAACGGGGATTCCCCGAGCCTTTGCAAGTTCAACAAGGGGACGGTAATCCTCCTCGTAGTTCGGCCAGGGGCGGGATAGTTCAAGGAAGTTATCTTCAGAGATCGTTCCTTTGAGATAGGCATTGAGGGAATCCTGCACATCACGCTCAAACATCTCAAGGGCAAGCACAAGGCTCGCATCTCGCCCTATGAGTTCGGTAAGGAGGGTGAGTTCCACTTCGTGGGCAACACGGGAATCATGCTCCTCGCCAAAGAAGATAACATTATAATCCAAGAGAGCTTCGAGAGCCTGCTCCAGATGGAGCATCATCCCTTTATTGGTCATCAGGTAATACAATCAAACCTCCAAGACAAGACGCTGCCGATGACCAGAAGGTCGAATTTCAATGTTTTGCGAAATTAACGATGGCTTCAACTTTATGCCCTGACTGAACGTTCGTATGAAGCTCGATTCCTTGTTTTTTTTGCTATTGCTTTCGCCTCATCGTTTATCTTATAGCAAAATTCAGCCACCTCGCTCCCAAGGCACTGCCCATCTCCGAAAGATGAGATCGCGTATAATTATTGCTTTTCTGGCTATCAAAAGATGTGTGGTATGAGAAAAGTATTATGAACTTAAAGAACGATATCTTATTGATATCAAAGCTTCTCAGCATTGAACGTATCTCCCCCGCTTAAATCGCCTAATCTGAATCCTTTGTAAAACCAATGCTTCCTCTGCTCAGAGGTTCCATGAGTAAAACTATCCGGTACAACATAGCCCTGAGTGCTTTTTTGAATGCGGTCATCACCAACTGCACTCGCTGCATTGAGTGCTTCCTCAATATCACCCTCTTGCACTAAATTCATTCTCTTCACATAGTGAGCCCACACTCCGGCAAAGTAGTCTGCCTGTAATTCAAGACGAATGAGATATTTATTAAACTCTTTCTCGCTGAGTCGTGAACGGAGAGACATCACCTTCTCCATGGTCCCGAGCAGTGTTTGAACATGGTGTCCTACTTCGTGAGCAACCACATACGCCATAGCAAAATCACCAGGTGCTTGAAATCTTTTCTGCAGCTCATCAAAAAAACTCAGGTCAATGTACAGCTTATAATCACCCGGGCAATAAAATGGACCCGTGGCTGCACCGGCAAATCCACAAGCTGACTGCACGCTCCCGGAATAGAGAACCAGTTTCGGATACGTATAAACCGCTCCCTCCTTACGGAATAACTCCGTCCAAACATCTTCAGTTTCTGCGAGAACCACAGAGACAAATTGTGCCAGTTCATTTTCCTCTGCTGTTCCCTGATAGGATGTGGTGGTCTGTGAATCGGTAAGCTGAGAATTGTTGAGGATTTGTGTTGGATCACCGACAAGAAAATAAATTGCAAGTACAAGAATCACTGTTCCGATTCCGCCGCCCAACATGACTTTCGGAGCACGACCCCGACGGTCTTCAACGTTTGAGCTTTCTCTTCTGCCTTTCCAAAGCATAATATTCTCTTCAACGATTAATTGAAATGTTTATCAAAATCGCATTGGACAGTACTATATCCAATTTATCATAGATCAAATATGAGAAATAAAACAAAATCCTTACTCCTATGCAATATAGCACATTGGCACAACACAGAAAATGTGTTCCGAAAAGCAGAGTACCACAAGGCTATGCACTCCTATAATAAATGCGGGGCATAATTAAAGAGTCTTCGGTGTACAAACTCAAAGAAAGGCATTCCCGATATCGAGAGATTTCTCGTCTGTATTGAGTTACTGGATAAGCCGTAATATGGTTTATATCTTTAATTGCACATTAATAAAATCG
>JALHSV010000510.1 GCA_022865525.1 Thermodesulfovibrionales bacterium | reverse complement strand
ATGGAAAACCAAAAGATGGCCTGCAGAAAAGTTCGGTAAACTTGCATCACTCTTGTCCATCAAATCAATCATCGTAGGCAGCAAAAGTGATAAGGATATTGCAGATCAAATTGTTTCTCACTCAAAGGGGAAATCCTTATCGCTTGCGGGCAGAACGACCCTCAGGGAATTGATCGAAATTATGAGAAGTGCCCGGTTCGTCATAAGTAACGATTCAGGGCCAATGCATATTGCTGCAGCATTGGGGGTTCCGGTATACGCAATTTTCGGCCCTACGGATCCTATCAGGACAGGCCCTTACGGTGAGGGGCATACCGTTATTAGATCAGACACCCCCTGTGCACCCTGCTTCAAGAAATCATGTGATGATATGAAGTGTATGAAAAGGGTATCTGCGGATAAGGTCTTTGAAATAATTACATCAAAACAACACATGTATTGAAAATAGCAACATACCTACAAGGCCATAAGAATCATCACCATCTGGCGGCCTTCCATCTTAGGCTGTATTTCCACTTTTGCGATATCTGCCAGTTCCAACACCAACCTGCTCAGAACCTTCGCCCCCAGTTCCTGGCGACTCAATTCTCGCCCTTTAAAACGTATTGTCACTTTAACTTTATCCCCATGCTCAATAAATTTCCGAGCACTCCGCTTCTTGAACTCGTAATCATGGGTATCGATCAACGGGCGCATCCTGATTTCCTTAAGGGTTTGCGTCGCCTGTTTTTTTCTGGACTTCTGAAGTTTCTTGACATTATCGAACTTGAACTTCCGGTAATCCATGATCTTGCAAACCGGCGGGTCAGCATCGGGGCTGACTTCCACAAGATCTAAATCTCGTTCCCCAGCCAACTTCAATGCCGATTCAATATCCATGATGCCGATTTGCCCTTCATCGCCAATGACTCGTATCTGCTTGGCTTTAATCAGCCTGATCTGGTTGTTTACGCGGGTAAGATCAGCGACCCTACTGGGCACTACTCGTCTTTGATTAGCTATTGTTTATTTCTCCTTTTAGCTTGATATTCTGTGCGGGTAGACGCACCGGACAGCCCATTCTATAGGCGCTGAAGGCGACGATATCCGCAGTAGCGCAAAACCGTTAACAAGGAAAAGATTTTTTATCAGAATCTTCTAGACTTCTGAGCCTTCGCCCTTGTCTTGCGCGCCTCGGCGCGTTTTCGTTTTTCTTTTACTGAAGGTTTTTCATAGAAACTTCTTGCCTTGATTTCTCTGAGCAGACCTTCATTCTGAACTTTGCGCTTCAGAATTTTAATAGCTTTTTCTATATCATTTCCGACTACTCTTATCTCTATGATAATTTATCTCCTGTCTCTTCCATAACCTGATCCCCTTCCTTGTCCAAAACCGCCCCTGCCTCCGCCGAAACCTCGTCCTTCCCTTGGCTGCTGGGGTCTTGCCTCATTAACGATCAAATCACGTTCCATAAATTTTGTGCCGTTCAGTTGGTCTATAGCTTTTTTTGCATCCTCTGCGGTTGCCATTTCAACAAAGCCAAAACCCTTAGAACGCCCCGTGTCTGCATCAGTAATTATTTTTACTGATTCAACCTCTCCAATACTTTTGAAAAGATCTCGGAGAGATTCCTCCGTTGCATTGAACGGGATACTTCCTACATACAGTTTCTTACCCATAATTTAACCCCACTTAATAGAATAAATTTCCCTAACTCCTTAAAGCTTTGAGGCTTCTCTGACTTCAAAGGTAGGATGCAATATAATACCTTAAAATCAAAAAAAAATAAATAGGTCTAATTTAACACTGGGCTGATTACCGGGCAATTTGTCCCAGCGTTTGGTTTTATTGAAAAATTAGTTGACTCCCGTTAGTATTAATGGGAAAATCATAAAAATAACTTTTAGAAGGAGGTATTTGATGGATCAGAAAGGTTTCAAAAAAATTCTTGCGGGATTGAGCATTACTACCCTTGTTACCGGAGCAGCCCTTGTAGGAGTTGCATACCCTGAGCCGGCTCAGGCGGCTTGAGCTGGGAGCAAGGGTTCCGGGGGAACCGAAGCAGTAGGGAAAAAGGCTTCAGCGATTGGGGATGTCGCACGGGGCAAGCAACTTTTTACAGACCCGACATTAGGAGGAAGTACGAACGACAAGAGCTGCAACACCTGTCATCCGGACGGTAAGGGTCTTGAAAAGGCCGTAGCAAATCTTGAAAGTACCATTCAAGCATGTATACAGAAGGCTCTAAAAGGGAAACCGCTGGCCAAAGATTCCCAGGAGATGAAGGATCTTGTTGCTTACATAACATCGTTAAAAAAATAGAATCGTTACAATCACGCACGGGGAATAACACCCCGTGCGTACAACAGGGATCAGCTTTTCTTGATGCCTTGTCTCGCGATAGCGATCTTTCCAGTCCTTACAAACTCCTTAATTCCCATCGGCTTGAGAAGCTCAATAATCGCTTCTATCTTCTTTTCGTCTCCGGTTATCTCGAT
>JALHSV010000509.1 GCA_022865525.1 Thermodesulfovibrionales bacterium | reverse complement strand
TGCTCCTTTTTAAATTCGAGCCCGAGTCTTTCTGTCCAATTTCGTATGTATTCCTGATCAAGATTGTCCTTCTGAATTTCGAGAATTTTTTCTGCATCAAGCCTGTCCTGGTCTCTGCCGCTTAATAGTTTGAGTATTATCAGGTCTTCCGGAGAAGAAATATAAAGGGAAAAATCATTCACTTGTATTAATTCTTTTCTTTGTAGAGCAGTATTTTTAAACTCATCATCAGCAAACAAAAAATCAACCGTAATATCGGTATTGCTTTTAAGGGTAACTCTCAGGAAAGTTATTTTTTCGAAAACCATTGGTTTGTCGTGTATAAAGACAAATTTATTACTTTCGGTAAGTTTTTGTTTAAGGGTATCGAAATCGTCTAACCCGATCGCAACTAAAAAATCTATATCAACAGTCGCCCTGGGTTCACCCCATATGCCGACAGCCAATCCGCCGATGAGCATGTATTCTATTCCCTGATCTTCGAGTAACAAGCAAAGCTCTTTAAGAGCCTTACGAAGCGGGTTATCATTCATTCTGTTTTATCTTAAGCATTGAAAGCTCTTTGCGAACCAGTTCATTAATTTCATCTTCTCTTAATTCCGGATGCCTCTTCCTCATTGCTGCACGCTTTAACTCAAGACACAGCATCGTCACATCCGCCCAGGCGTTGAGGCGTTTTTCGACTTCAAATGGAGAAAGATATCTCATGAGAATGCATACTCCTTAATTATTGTGTCCACTCTCTTATTTTTTGGCTTAAATTTTTAAGATTCGGCCCGTCACAATAATCAAGTCTGTTTACCTTAAGCCTCTTCTTCTGATCGGCCGTTAATTTCCTATAGGAAACAAGCATCCCTTTTCCGAATAATCCGCCGGCAGCATCCCTGAGGCTGTCAAGTTTATAAATGGGATCTGCACTTGTTGGTTCTCTGTCCTCTCCTTCGAACCTCTTAGTCTTGCACTCAATAATATAGAGACGGTTTTTCATGGTAAAGATTACGTCATATTCATTCGTTGGCGGCTCTGGTCCTTTTTGATCCCATTCAACCTTTACGCCCATTTTGATATCATCAGGGGAAATTTTCTTCACAACACTGTAAACATATTCTTCCAGCCATCCGCCTGATACAAAATTGACATCATGATAATGAGAAAAAATGATCTTATTATCCTTGTATTTGATGACATTTTGTTTCTGCAGTAATACCAATACATCCTCAAAATAGGGTTTTGATAAATCATGCTTATCAATTTCAACCTCAAAAGGAAATGTTCTCACATTTCTTAAGGGTGCTGCATATTTATTCATAATCCCTATTGCCCGCTCATACTTATTGATATCCCTCAGAAACATGGAAATGACAGAGCTATGACCACTTACCCGTTGTTCATCAGTATCTTCAGCAAAAATCTTTTGTCCATATGATGCGAGATATGGTTTAATCTTGAGAACGCTCTCAAAGGCCAGCTTTTCTGATGTATGATGAATTCTCTGAATTTCCCTGTTTTGTGTGTCAATATATAAAATTGGTCTTTTCATCTCTCTGAAGACCTCAAATGCTGCCAGCGCCATAATCTTTGTGCCACCGGTAACATTCAAAATAACTTCTTTATCCTCCAGCCTTGAGAGAATATCAAGACAGGTGTCACGCGCGGATTCAAGATCAAAGGGAGAAATGGGGTATCTTTCCGCATCAATTTTCCATGACTTTATCACTCCCTCTATCCTATCAGCCTGAATTTTCATGTCAGGACTAACCAGAAGAATAACTTTCTCTGGTGCCAATCCTGTTATTTTCAGGGGTATAAGGTTTGGTATCGGTTGTGCCGACACAAGGCAGACGTGAATATATTTCATGGATTCTCCTCCTTACCCGCGGCATGCATTTCGAACAGATTCCGGGGATGAAAGTGGATAAAGGACAGGGTCAATCCACAACCTCCATTACCGCCCAGCCAAAATTAAGCTTTTTTATATCGCCCCAGCCCTTAGCCTGTCCCTGATTTTTTTTGCTTTCTCCGGCATGGCGTTATGAAAAAATTCCATCTGCACCTGAAGCCACTGGAGTTTAAGCTGGATTGGCTTTTTTCTGTATTCAATAATGTCTTCTTTGGATTTATAATATAAAAGCGGCTCGCTATCAGCTTTTATCGGCCTTTCATCAGTCATCTTTCCATTCCTCCATAATTTTCTTCAGATAAAAGACATCCGCCCTGTCCTGCGGTCTTCCGGTTTTTTCCTTCATTTTGATTAAAACGTCTATCGGCGTTAGCGGAATAGCAATATCACCGAGCCTTATTTCATGTCGTCTTTGATATATGCTCTGGAAATCGAACTGATCCTCGATAAAGACATCAAGCAGAAAAAAGGGGTTTTTCTCGTCATACAAGCTGAATACTACCATTTCTTTATCTCTTAACCACTCCCTGCGTTTTTCAGCATTTATGATTTCTTCGGTCCTCACAGGCATTTTCGGCTTCAAACCAAGTTGTTTGACAACCCGCACAAATGCTTTAAGATTTTCTTCATCAAGCCTGACGGCAAGATCGATGTCGGCAGTCGCCCTTTCAATACCGTAAAGATTCACAGCAATACCGCCGCAGACAAGATACTCGACCTCACCTTTGTTCAGGGAGTCAAATAATCTACTGAATATCTCCATTTTACTCTTCTGCTGTTACCTCCATCACCGCCCATCCGAAGGGGGAACGAATTATAATACCTGTTTCATTCATCTGTGCGAATTCTATCAAAATAATGCCCCGGGTGCAAACAGATAAAGCGCGGTAGCTCAATAGTGCAGAAGCCCAATAGCGCAGTAGAACAAAACATAAAAGTACGTAAGCCAATAAAAACGTTTCTATGGTTTTTTCTTAAACCACCAAAGAAGTTTTTCTGCTTATTATGCCTTTAGCCTTTTGTGCTCCTGTTCTTCTGCTCTTTTGCTCTCTGTTTGGAAAAAAAGCAAAAAATGGGAAGTAAAAAGCAAAAAATGGGAAGTAAATTCCTCACTCCTCATGCAATAGTACAGCCGCCTGGATGAATTTCTTTACGAGATTCCTGTCCGGAAATAATCACACCATTTTTCCATGAGGAGGGATTATGATGAAAAAAAACATTCAGTGTGCAGTAGTCTTCAGTCTTGTCACCCTGATAACATTCTTGATCTGTCTGCCTGCAGCAGCTTTTTACCTGCCTGATACCGGTCAAAGTCAATGTTTCAGCAATAAAGGGAAAATCAAGATTGTCCCCTGTCCACAACCCGGTGACCCCCTTGCACAGGATGGAAGTTATGCAATAAACCCCCCGTCATACACAGTAAACAGTGATGGAACCGTCCTCGATAAAAATACGAATCTTATGTGGCAGCGGCAGGATGACAGTATCACCAGAACATGGTTTGAAGCAAAGAATTATTGTGACAGCCTGAACCTTGGGGGATTTGCAGACTGGCTGCTGCCGTCGAAAAGAGAACTGACCGGCATTGTGAATTACGGGCAGACGTATCCTTCGATTGACCGCTCTTCATTCCCAAACACAAAAAGTAGTTATTATTGGACATCCACAACGATGACCTGTTATTACGGTGATCCATGGTCAGTTGATTTTGCTTCCGGCTATTACAATTATCTTTCTCCATCAACCCGTGCATATACGAGGTGCGTCCGCGGCGGTCCGCTGCCTTTTGCTCACTTTATGGATAACAGTAATGGAACGGTATCCGACCTGTCTACCGGGTTGATGTGGCAGCAGAACGAACAAAGTTCAACAGGCTGGACAACTGCATTGAGTTACTGTGAAGGACTTTCGTCCGGAGGCTATTCTGACTGGAGAGTGCCTAATGTTAAGGAATATGAATCGCTCACCCATGGGTCAGAAGGTCCATCAATCATGTCGGATTTTCTTAATTTTTCTCCTAACTTTCCATCCTGGTCATCTACAACCTACCTCATTATGCCTGATTACAGTTACAAGTGGACGATGGATAGCAAAGGAGCATTAAGTATTTGTTCTATAAAAGACAAGAATTGCAACAAATACAGTGTGAGATGTGTTCGTGGAAGATCGTTAGCTCCAATCGATGAGCAGGAAATCAGGGTATCTCCTACGGATCTGGATTTCTGGAATGGAAACGGAAAAGGGGTAACAACGCAAGAGGTTGTCGTTTTGAATGCCGGCAAATACAATTTAGCAATAGGGACAATTACCGGCCCTTCGCCTCCGTTTTCCATTACATCTGACGAATGCTCCGGCAAGACACTGTCAGCCCTCATGTCTTGTACGGTATCGGCCGCATTTAATCCGGCTGATGTGGG
>JALHSV010000010.1 GCA_022865525.1 Thermodesulfovibrionales bacterium | reverse complement strand
TGTCATGATTATAACAAAAAGCAGCAAGTTGAAGATTTACTCAAAATTGGCAATTCTGGGATTTCCTTTTGTATATTTAATGATACTTCTGAGAACGAAAATGACTTTTCATAGATATGCTCTTCCAATAATACCCTTTCTTGCGGTACTTGCCGCCTATGCACTGTTTAAAATCGGGCAATATATTAAAAATCACTATCATGGAAATCAGCAATTTTTAATAATCCTGACATTAGCAGTGGTAATTCTGTTGGTTTTAGGAGTGAATATATATCAATCTTTGCGCCATAATATTGTATTGCAAAAAACAGATACCAGGATCATTCTTGGAGATCTCTTTTCTGAAAATAACAAAGAAATATCAGGTTTAAAAATTGGGGCAGGCAATTATTGCATGAATTTTCTTGGTGTTTCAGCAAAAAAGGAAATCATGAGTTGGGTAAGGAATTCTGAGGTTGATATCACCAATGATTACAATATCATAGTCCTAGACAGTTTTACTCATGACAGGTATATTACTGATGAAAATATGCGATTGCAAATTGATTTTTCAAATTTTACAAGCGGTCGTTCAATAACAATATCACCATATAATAAAAATAAAATAGCTGTCCCATTCTCATCCATGTCGATGTATTCTCCATATTACCCTGATCTTCCTTTCAGAATAAAACCCGGTCCGTATATTGAAATTTATTTTGTTGATCCGCAGTTAGCTCAAACATTTTCTCAAACATTGACTCGTAAAGGAATTGATAACACCTCCAGTGATATTAACCGGGGGTACTACTTTGGGATGTTTTCAAAAGAGGGATCGGGAGCAGAGAAAAAATCACTTTCAGATAAAGCAAAAAAAATTAATCAGAGATTTTATGAATTATTTCAAAAAAGGAAAAGCAGAACATTATGAAGCAATTTCCTTTATTTTGATAAAAAGGTAGTGTCCCACTTAGTTGAAAAATAATAAAAAATTGGGGGGAAAGTAAATGTCAAAGGTAATGCAGTTGTAAAATTTAATTAATTCAATTAAGTTTGACGAAACCCTCTAAAATTAGCATTTCTGTTGTTATATAATTCTTCTGTGCACTTTATTAGTTCTTCTTCCTTTTTTTTGAAAGTATTTTTTAGCAAAGTCTTATTGGCTTTACACAAAGCATCATAAATTTCATCGTCAGTTAAATCAGTAAAATTAACCGTCAAAAGATCTGAGTTGATATGCTTGTTTTCATAAAAATCTTCAATGTCTTTAAGCAGGCCTTTTTCAACAGCATAATTGAAAAGCGGGCTCCCCGGGTAAGGAGTAACAGGCCTTATAGTACGTATTTCAACGCAATCAGAATATTTTAAAAGGAAATCGACACCTTTTTGTAATGTGTTTAAATTTTCTCCGATATTTCCAAAAATTATATTCAAAATCGGACTTATATCAGCAGCAATGGTTGCTTCAACTCCAGAAACAATTTGTTTAACGGTTAAACTTTTATTCATATTTCTTAAACATTGGTCATCAAAACACTCAACACCATAATTGATGCGCATGCATCCTGATTTCTTCATTAACCTCAGTAGGTCTGATTTTGCATAATTGAGTCTCCCATTGCAGGACCATTTAACGTTCAGCCTTGCTTTTAGAAAAGCGTTACAAAGCTCTTCGGTTCTTTCTATGGAGCTCATTAACAATTCATCCCCAAAGGCGATATCGGTTATTCCATAGTTTTCTTGCAAGAATTTGATCTCTTCAATGATTGGTTCCGGATGCCTTGGACGAAATCCCTCGTCCAGACGAAAACAGAAATTGCATTTGAATGTGCACCCGCGACCGGACAGCATGGGCATCCGAAAATCGGTATTGGCGGCCAATGAAGAGGTACGCATCAGCCGATAGTAGGTGATTGGAAACAAATCATAGGCAGGGAAAGGAATTGAATCTATATCATTGATCAGTTTACGTCTTTTATTAATCATGACCGTATTATTCTCACGATAAGCGATACCGTCAATATTTATTAGAGATTTTTTATTGGATAAAGCATGAATTGCCTCAACAATTGTTTCTTCTCCTTCTCCAATAACCACAATATCTGCCTGCATTTTATTAAGAAAAAATCCAGCATCAGCCGCAGGCCCATGCCCTCCAAGGATATAAGTGGGACGATTTTTACTTCGATTAATAGCAGTAGATAGCGATTTGAGCTTTTTATATTCATAATAGCCGGCCACCATGCTAATGCCGATAATATCAAATTTTTCTGTGTCTAAATACTCAGTGAGTTTTTCATCGGACCAATGATGTAAATCCTGACTCCATATTTCCACATCAACGCCTTCTTTTTGTAAAATAGAAGCAATGTAACTCAAAGCAAAAGGGAAATGTCCAATATAGGATTCATTATCATGAACAACTAAAAGGGCTCTCATTTTATTTCCTCCCATCACATCTTACGATGGATTTTTGATTGATCCCGCCGAAGGAAGCGACGAACCTTACGAATGGATTCGGCAATCTGTCGTGCCCGGAGTCGTCGAATTGACCCCCATAAGCCCCGAGTTCGCACATGTCTCCAAGCTGAGCTTATCCCGCCACACAAACGGAGTCGGAACTCGAACCGCGCCCTCTTGGCCATGGTTTTTTTGTGGTGTATGGACCAGTGCTCACAATAATTCGCTGTATGGAGTGCGGCGGATCGCCGGTCGAGCTTCGCGATAGTAAGGTTGGCGGCACTCCCGTGCAGCACGCGAACCCGATAGTCCGAGCCAACCAACAAAGGCACCAGCGAAACCGAGTGAACTCCATCGGATCCTACTACACACTGTGTCACCACTGTCCTCAACGATTCCTTGGGGAAGCGAAATCGGCAGCCATCTGTACGTTTAAAATTAGGTAAGAAGAAGTTCCCGAGGCTGTACAGAATGAGCCCGTTCCGATACCGCTCCATGCCCTGGACTACGTGCGGGTGGTGCCCGTGCACGATCAGGGCACCAAGATCGATGATTTTCCGCGCCATTTCAATTTGCTGTGGCTCAGGGTAGTGATCGAACTGATATCCCCAATGCAGGGAGACGACGATGTGTGAGACCGTATCCCGAATCGCGGCAATATCCTGCCCGATGCGATCCAGGGAGAGTGGCGCACATCCTGCCCGCGACTCCGTTGCCGGCTTTGCGCCAACGTCCTGTAGTTCTGCCGCGTAGCCGAGAAAGGCGAACGAGAGGTCATTAACACGAGCAAACGCCGGCCGGAGTGCAGCATCAAGATTCTCACCAGCGCCGAAATGGGAGATATTACAGGCGCTAAGTATCTCGCATGTTCTTGTGATCCCCTCAGGGCCCTGGTCAGTGATGTGGTTGTTTGCAAGGCTTAAGGCCGTGAAACCAAGGAAGCTGAGCGCTTCAACTGATTCGGGAGTCGCTCCCAACACGTTTCGCTTGCATTGTGGTGTAGGGCTGAGGAATAATGGACTTTCCAGGTTCCCAATCCGAAAGTCGGCCTCGCAGAAGAGGGGTTTGAGATCCAAAAAAAGTTCGGTCCATTTCGGAGAACCAGCTCCGTATCGGGAAGCACACTCCCCACCCAGTGCAATATCACCAACGAACATCATCCGGACGGTATCTCTCATCGAACCGTTCCGCCAGACTCAGCGACCGCCGTCTGAGTCAATGCGTCCACCAGTGCCCAAAGTGATGGGGCCTCCAACGGTAGGTGCAGCAGCACTTCGCTTGAAACATATCCTGAAGGTCAACTGATAGGTAAATTAAATTTCTCCTGGTTGGATTTTATGGAACTTTATTTAAATTTGCAATAAGAAGGTGTGAATTGTTTGCTAAAATTTAAAAACAAATTATTTGTAAAGTAAAACGTGATACTGACAAGGTTTTTCGTTTCGGTCATTGGAATTTGGAACTTGGAATTTATTTGGTATTTGGGATTTGTGATTTGGAATTTTAGTTTTACCTCGTCACGCGTTACGCGTCACTCGTAACGTATTCCAATGCTGTTCTTGCAATATCGTTCCCAATCGATATATAATCCCCTTATGCTCAAGAAGCTTCATAAACTCGACCTGGCCATTATCCTGTCGGTAGCGTCCACTATTTTGGCATACTTCTTTTTCCAGCCGGGCACTTTCCAGATATTCCTCTGGCTGACCGGCATCCTGGTCTTTTTCCGCCTGCTGGGCATCATCCGCCGCCGCCTGCTCTGGAAGATTCGCAACCGGCTGATCATCT
>JALHSV010000065.1 GCA_022865525.1 Thermodesulfovibrionales bacterium | reverse complement strand
TGAACGGACCAGATCTTCGCTGAATATCATAGATTACCAGATCCAGTCATATATCCCGCTCGTTTATGTCGAAAATGGCGAAAAAAAATACTACTTTAAGGGGGACCGGGAATCTCTTCAGTTCTCAACGAATTACTCTATCTGGGGCGGAGAGAAAGGGTATGTCATAACTACCTATTCGGTCAAGTCACTTGAGAACGGCAAACAGGCTATCTACGCATCAGAGAGTGTCGCCGGCAGGCATAACAGAACAGAAACTTTGCTCTCTAATCCTTCTGAGAGAATTTATTTCGAATATTTTTACAAAGACCCAACAGAGGAAACCGGCAAGTGGATGGATCAATGGACAGACAACATAAGCATCCCCGGAACAGATCAAGCCGGCATACCGGAAAAAATAAAAATCCATTTTATTGAAGGTGCTGATGATCTCTCTCTTGTCATCCCGGTCAGGGTGAAGATGTCGGCAGCAGATCTGGCAGCAGCCGGTGGGTTCGAGGATGAATTCGTTGCAGAAGAATAGTGATGCGATGATTAAGCGCATATCTTCACAAAAGGGCGTCGCACTCCTCATGGTCTTATGGGTTCTGACTATTCTCCTGGTCATAGTCTTCTCGTTTTCCTTCATGACCAGGACAGAGATGCTCTCGACTGCATCATTTCGAGGTGGCCTGGAAAAAAATTTCATTGCCGAGGGAGCGATGGAAAGAGCTATCATGGAACTTTTCTACAGAAATGTTTACAAGAACCAGACCATTGAACTTGAAGGTCGTGAGGTCTGGCAGGTGGATGGAACTCCTTATACCGGTCAGCTTGGCAACGGTACGTACACAGTTAGCATTATTGATGAATCTGGCAAGGTGGACATAAACGCTGCTTCTGATGTAGTATTAAAAAATCTTCTGGTAAATATAGGTGTTCCGGAAGAAGAGGCTGATACCATTGTTGATTCAATGATGGACTGGAAGGATCCTGATGATCTGCACAGGCTCCACGGGGCTGAAAACGACTATTACATGTCCCTTCAGAATCCCTATAAGGCAAAGAATGCCAGATTTGACAGTCTGGAAGAACTTCTCCTGGTAAAGGGGGTAACAGCGGATATCCTCTATGGAAGCAAGGAGAGGAAAGGGATTATCGATTTTCTCACCGTGTATACAAAAAAGAACAAAATTAATATAAATGCGGCTCCTAAGGAGGTGCTGATGGCAATCCCCGGCATGACCACTGAACTTGCAGACGGCATAATAAGCTCCAGGCAGACGAAAGAGACAACAGGCGGAACGAATGTCCAGGGCGTTCTCGGAGAAAACTACAGCCTGATGTCACGTTATATAACGACCGGAGGATCGAATGTATTCTCTATTGATGCCATAGGACGCAAAGAGAACGAGAAGGGAGCATACGCCATCAGGGCAACGGTTGTGTTAGCCTCAACAACCTTCCCCGACGCACTACCCTATAAATTTGTTTACTATAAAAAACCGGTAACCATAACGCAATGAACGGAACTGCTGTAATCAATAAACTGTCAATATGGGTATCAACTTCCTCGTCAATTCTGAAGAAGCTTACCGATCCC
>JALHSV010000508.1 GCA_022865525.1 Thermodesulfovibrionales bacterium | reverse complement strand
TGTTTGAATTGAATAATCAATCCTACCGTAGTAGGGAGGTAATAAAAAAATGATAAATGGTGATGAAACTTAGAAACATTATTAGGATGAGCCTCTTGCAAAAGTATTTGTGAAATACGCCCTATTTTCTTGTTAAAAGCATTTTTCAAGTTCTTACGGTTCGTTCAACTCAAAATTGAAGCTTGAAGCTTTCAATTCATTCGTCTTTGTGTTTCCGAGTCTGTTTTTGAACGTAGGTATCCCTTTATTTGTTAAAAATGGCTTAAAAGTATCTTTGGTTTCACGTCGATAATTTCAACAACTGGTCAGCGAACAAAGCGATAACTCCAAACATCAGGTGCAGCTTAACTTTCCTATATCCGCGTACCATCACTGTTTCGCCCCCAAACTCTCCCTTTAATCTGCTGTTAAATCTCTCTGCGGCAGTCCTCTCGTTATATCTCAATGCCTCAGCAGGTGTCATTGGCAATGCGCCTCCGCGCCGAGGATTCCTGTCTATGATAGGCACATGCCCTAAGACCTTACTCACTTCATGTATCTGTTTCGCATCATATGCGGAATCCATCAAATCGTACAGATAGGTTATCCTGTCTGTGGTCATCCTCATCATTGGGATCGCCACCTGACTGTCATGCAATGACGCCGAGGTCAATATTGTCGTTATGGGCAACCCACAATCGTTTGTGTCTACGTGAAACTTATACCCTCTCCATGTTTCCTTATAGCCCTGTGCATTCCTCTTGCAGCCGACATCACAGACTGTCGGGATATCCTTAAGAGCCTCTTCCGCCGTTTGATTAACCTGCTTGTTCAACCGTTTGTCCTCTTTCTTGCTTTCCCTGTTTTCTCCCTTCTTAGGGCGACCTTTCTTTTTGGGCTCCATCTTTATTTTCTCTTTCTTCGCCGGCTTCTCATTTCCTACTATTGCTGTTGCATCTCGCGATATATGTCCAACTATCTGCTCCGATAAATTTTCTTCTACCATGGCCTCGTGCACTTTGTCTCCTAATTCACTCTCTGCAAATTCTTTAAAGGCCCTCGAAAATGTCGCCTCAGACGGAAACGAACCCTTCTTCCTTACCAGCCTGAGCAGGCCTCGCTTTTCTGAATAGCCTTCATGAATCACTACACAACTCTTATTCTTGAAACCGCATATTCTCCCTAAATTCGGCGCGGTCTTAAGTTCCTCTATCAGTATGCTCGTTTTTTCAAAGCCATATACTGCCTTCGCTACAAAGGCCCGAGCTATTGCATAGCGATCCTTCAGTTTCCGTCCCATCCATTGGTACTCCGGCGATTTTACATGCTTCTCTATTCCGACCAGTTCCAAGATCGTAATTAGTTTCTTTTGCTTCTCCGTTATCGGGTCTGTAAAACTCTCCTGAAGATGTGGAAATAAATCCGCTTGTATTTTTGCTTTTAACCATGATATCGTTTCCCTGAGGCGCATTAGTTCTCCTTTTCTGTTTGATTTTTGCCTAACAAATTCTAACAGATGGAGAACTGATTTGCCT
>JALHSV010000507.1 GCA_022865525.1 Thermodesulfovibrionales bacterium | reverse complement strand
CGACAAGCGGGAATGACAAAATATGGTGAATATTGACCCTGAAGCTAAGCATCGATGAATTCTTTGCGCTAAATAGAACCCAAAATTTTAATCCGGTATTTTTCCTACAAAATTGTATGAGCTACAAAATTGTATGATTTACGTTCTATCCCCTGAAGAGCTCAAACATGGCGATAAATCTATCTCTCAGAGGTACTCAGAACTGATAAGAGGCCTGCTTCCAACAAAATTGTAGGTTTTCCCGGTAACACAAAAAAATGACATTGAAATATACCAATAAATCAATATGTTACAGCTGGCATGCTTTTAGATATATGATCTCATAGGAATCGTGATTGAAAAGGAGGAAAACATATGACATCAAAAGAAGTAATGGAACTCGCAAAAAAGAACAAGGCAGTAATGGTTGACCTGAAGTTCATGGATTTCCCGGGCCTCTGGCAGCATTTTTCCGTGCCTGTCAAAGAACTCTCGGAGGACATGTTCGAGAACGGCCTGGGGTTTGACGGATCCTCCATAAGGGGCTGGCAGGCTATCCATATGAGCGACATGCTCGTGATTCCTGATCCCACAACCGCTGTCATGGATCCGTTTACGCAGCACCCCACGCTGAGCCTCATCTGCAACGTCGTGGATCCGATAACAAAAGAGCCGTACTCAAGGGACCCCCGGTATGTTGCCCAGAAGGCTGAAGCGTACATGAAATCAACACGGGTAGCAGACACCGCATATTTCGGCCCTGAAGCAGAGTTTTTCATCTTCGATGACGTGCGTTTTGACCAGACTGCCAACAGCGGTTACTACTTCGTGGACTCTATCGAAGGTATCTGGAACTCAGGGAGAGAGGAAAAACCGAATCTTGCTTACAAGCCAAGACATAAGGAAGGCTATTTCCCTGTCCCGCCAATGGACAAGCAGCAGGACATCCGCACTGAGATGGTGCTTGAACTCGAGAAGGCCGGCATAGTAGTTGAGGCACAGCATCACGAAGTTGCTACCGGCGGTCAGGCAGAGATAGACATGAGATTTTCACCGATTGTGAATATGGCTGACAAACTGGTGATGTACAAATACATCATTAAAAATGTTGCAGCAAGGCATGGTAAGACAGTAACATTAATGCCAAAACCGCTCTTTGGCGACAACGGTTCAGGAATGCATACCCACCAGAGCCTCTGGAAAGGCGGCAAGCCTCTCTTTGTCGGCAATGGTTATGCGGGGCTTTCAGATCTTGCGCTTTACTATATCGGCGGCATCCTGAAGCATGCTGCTGCACTCGCCGCAATCGTTGCCCCGACAACAAACTCCTATAAGAGACTTGTGCCCGGCTATGAGGCTCCGATCAATCTTGCCTATTCCAGCAGAAACAGATCGGCAGCAATACGCATACCGATGTATTCTCCGAGCCCGAAGGCAAAGAGGGTAGAGGTACGGTTCCCTGATCCTTCATGTAATCCATACCTCGCTTTCTCAGCTATGCTTATGGCAGGCCTTGACGGTATAGAGAATAAGATTGACCCGGGTGAGCCTCTTGATAAGGACATCTATGATCTCGGACCGGAAGAACTTGCAAACGTCCCGAGTCTTCCCGGTTCTCTTGAGGACGCCCTCGACGCCCTCGAAAAAGATCACGATTTTCTCAAAAAGGGAGATGTTTTTACCGAGGATGTCATTCACATGTGGCTAAGTTACAAGAGATCACATGAGGTTGATGCACTG
>JALHSV010000506.1 GCA_022865525.1 Thermodesulfovibrionales bacterium | reverse complement strand
TATACCATGCTGTTGCACCGAGTTTCTTTGCAAGCTCATACACCTTCGGAATTTCTTCCTGATTTCTCTTCGTAAAGGAAGAATTGATAATGAACTCGATGCCATAATTCCGAAAGAGCCCGGCTGCGCGAATCGTTCCTGTAAACGCATTGTGCTGGCCTCTGAAGTCATCATGCACCTTCTCTTCCGACCCATCGAGGCTGAGAGAAACAATCCTGATCCCGGAATCCTTGATCTTCTGACATATGTCGTCATTCACGAGTGTGCCGTTTGTTGCAAGACACATCCTAAGACCTTTATCTGTTCCGTACTGAGCAATCTGAAAGACGTCATTTCTCATAAGAGGCTCTCCACCGGAGAGAACGATAACTGGTTTTGCATAACTGTTAATGTCGTCAATGACTCTGAAAGCCTCTTCTGTTGGGAAATCAGGATGAGCCTTCACCTCAGTTTCCGATGACGAGCGGCAATGGACACATCTCAGATTGCATCTCCTTGTTATTTCCCACGCTATCCATTTTGGTGTAAATTCCATAGTCAATTAAACCTCTGCTTCCACAAGTTTCTCACTCCAGATATTTTCTTCTATAGCCCTGAGAAGAGGATTGAACGTTGACGAATCACGTGCGCATATGGTTACTGCATGGTAACGCATGGCAAGGTTCATTGCCTCTTCTGTTCGTATTCTGTCGATTTTATTAAAGACCAGGATTCGTGATTTTTCGTGGAGCTGCAGTTCCGTGAGAATATTTTCAACAGAGTCCATCTGCTGTTCGAATCGCGGATTCGATGCGTCTATCAGGTGCACTAACAGGTCAGCGTCTTCAAGTTCTTCAAGAGTTGCCCTGAATGCCGTCAGGAGATCCTTCGGAAGGTCTCGTATGAAACCAACGGTATCGGTAACAATGACGTCCCGTTCCCGTGGAAACCGCAACCTTCTGCTTGCGGTTTCCAGCGTTGCAAACAGTTTATCCTCAACAAATACGGCGCTTTTTGTAAGGGAATTGAGGAGTGTTGATTTTCCAGCATTTGTATAGCCGATAATCGAAACGATGGGAATGCCTCTTTCAATCCTCCTCTGCTTTCTCTGTTTCCTTGCTTCGCCGATAGACCGGAGTTCTTTTTCGAGGAGCGCGATCCTGTCCCTCACGCGCCGTCTGTCTATCTCGAGCTTCATTTCACCAGGCCCCCTTCCGCCAATACCTCCCATGAGACGGGACATTGCAGTCCCTTTACCTGTTAAGCGTGGAAGCCTGTATTTCAACTGTGCGAGTTCAACCTGGACCTTACCATCCCTGCTGTGGGCGCGACGTGCAAATATGTCCAGAATGAGCTGGGAACGGTCAATGACTTTCAATTCCGTAAGTTCACTGATTGCTTTTACCTGTGAGGGACCTAATTCCTGGTCGAAGACCAGGATCGTTGCCCCTTTACTCAGGGCGTTGATAATGAGATCTTTGATTTTTCCTTCTCCCATTAAATATCTTGGATTTATCACCTTGATACGCTGTATTACCGTGTCGAGGACCAGCAGATCACTGGAACGTGCAAGCTCATCCAATTCAGCAACAGAATCTTCCTGTTCATATTTGGGCTGTTTCGTGACACTGACCAGGATGGCTCTGTCCCTCCTGTCATCAGGATTAAAGTGCCTGCTTCTCTCCATCTCCTCTTCAAGGGATTCTATAAAGGGAGTGAAATCCAGTTCAAAACTGTGGAAGTCCTGGTTGTGGAGTATTTCAAAAGGCTCTTTGCCGGCAGGCATCAAATGGGCAACATGAATATTGCCGGGAAGGCCGTCTCTGACTCCGATCGCTGCGACAAGGTCGAATCTGAGCAGCGCAAGGTCTGTCAGGTCATCCTGGGTAAGAGGCTCTTCCTGTAAATGGGTATGAACAAGTCTCAGGCCCCTCAGCGCCTTTCTCCCCAAAGGATAGTCTTCGAGTGCAGGAATAAATATCCCCTTCGCATCTCCGACAATCACATGGGTAATATTCCCTGCCCGGCTGACAAGAATACCGATCTGGCGGTTTATTTCATGCGAGATCGATGTAAGGTATCGGGCAAGCTCAGGGCTGATGAATTCGCGATGGAGCTTTCTCCTATAAATACGTTCGAGAGCATTCAGATAACTTGCTTTAAGACCTGAAAGGTTTCCGTGGAGTGCTGGTATGTATCTCCTCCAATCTTTTTTATATTATTCTATCATAAACCCTGGAGGTTATCATGAATATACTCGCAGAACACAAAATTGGCGAAACAACTCTCCGACTCGTTCAAGGTGACATTACCGAGAGGGCCGTGGATGCTATCGTGAACGCAGCAAATGCTCATCTCCAGCATGGTGGCGGGGTTGCAGGCGCGATTGTCAGAAAAGGAGGCCATAGTATTCAGGAGGAGAGCGATAAAATCGGTTTTGTTCCTGTCGGTCATGCTGCGATTACAGGGGCAGGAAAGCTTCGCGCACGATTTGTTATCCATGCTGTTGGTCCGAGGATGGGGGAGGGCGATGAGGATAATAAACTGAAAAGCGCAGTACTCAGCAGCCTTCAGATTGCTTCAGAAAAGGGGCTAAAGAGCATTTCCATGCCTGCCATAAGCTCTGGTATCTTCGGCTTTCCGAAAGACAGGTGTGCAGCGATACTCGTTAAAGAGGCACTCCATTATATAAAGGAAAACCCTGAAACCAGCCTTGAAGTCATCTAGTTCTGTGTGTTTGACGATCAGACGGCGGGATATTTTAAGAAAGAGTTTGAGAAGATAATTCCAGTCTCATAATTATGACTACATTATTTCTATAATTATTACACCCTGCGGTCTTTGCCACAGTTCCATATTTCTGTCATTCCGGCTTGGCCGGAATCTTTCCGATGGCTTCTAAGAAGGATTCCCGACGCGATTCATTTGAT
>JALHSV010000505.1 GCA_022865525.1 Thermodesulfovibrionales bacterium | reverse complement strand
GCCGATCGCTTCTTTGGGATCCAAGCCCTTTGGAATCTTGTACGTATCCGGAAAAAGATACCCCTCAAGTGAAGGCGCGTCGATTTTGTATGATGCTAAAAAATCTTTATCAGCAGCGATCTCCCGGAAATTCTCTTTGCTTATTATTCCCTTCTCTGACAATTTGGCTCCTATCTCCATCAGAGAGTCACCTTCGATTACTGCTACCTCGTATTCGATGATCTGTCCTTTCTGCAAAACGCTCAGGAGATCAAGGGCATTCATGCCACGATAAATGGAATAGTATCCGGCCCGGATTTTTCTGTCGATGCGGCTTAATCTGCCGATGGATATGAAGAGATTTTTATCCCGTATCAGTCCGGCTTCTGAAAAGACCTCAATAGCCTGTCTGAACGTGGCACCTTTTGGTATGAGGATCTCAATGAATGTATCGCGAGCAGGAAGGGGTGTTAGAAGCTGAATCATAACATACAAGCAACAGGAGAGAAGGATGCCCGCAAAAGAAACAATAACAGCTTTTTTCATAGTGTTAGGATGACAAAAGTAGTAAATGATAGTCAAATAGTTGATAGCCGGGGGTAATCAGTCAAAAATGGAATGTGATATTCTCTTTCGAAAAAGAGAGGGGGTAAACATTACCCCCCTCTCTTTTGTTCCATTGAGTACCAACTGTCGACTGACGATTATTTAGTACATTCCGCCCATCCCACCGCCTGGCGGCATTGCAGGTTCGTGCTTCTCTTCCGGAATATCAGTTATCATTACAGAAGTTGTAAGCATAAGTGCTGCTACTGATGCTGCATTCTGCAATGCGTAACGGGTGACCTTTGTTGGATCAATGATACCGGCCTTTATCATATCAACATACTCTTCCTTATCGGCATCAAATCCGAAATTAACATCCTTAGCATGTTTCACCTTTTCAACAACAACTGATCCTTCAAGCCCTGCATTATTCACGATCTGCCTTATTGGCTCTTCGAGTGACCTTCTCACGATTTCAACACCAATTTGCCGGTCGTCATCAAGTTTGAGGGTCTTGAGCGCAGCAAGACATCTCAGGAAAGCAACACCTCCACCGGGGATAATCCCTTCCTCAACGGCTGCTCTCGTGGCATTCAAAGCATCTTCGACACGAGCCTTCTTCTCCTTCATCTCTGTCTCAGTTGCTGCACCGACGTTGATGACGGCAACGCCGCCTACAAGTTTCGCAAGCCTTTCCTGGAGCTTTTCCCTGTCATAGTCGGAGGTAGTTTCCTCTATCTGTGTCTTGATCTGTTTAACCCTGCCCTGAATCTTCTGAGGATCACCGGCACCTTCGACAATAGTCGTATTTTCCTTGTCGATATTAATCTTCTTGGCTTTGCCAAGATCTGATATCTTTATGTTTTCCAGTTTAATGCCGAGGTCCTCGGATATCATCGTACCACCTGTCAGGACAGCAATATCCTCGAGCATTGACTTGCGTCTATCTCCAAAACCAGGGGCTTTAACAGCAGAGACCTGAATCGTTCCACGCAGTTTATTCACAACAAGCGTTGCAAGGGCCTCTCCTTCAACCTCTTCTGCAAGGATCAACAGAGGTCTTCCCATCTTGGCAGTTTGCTCGAGTATCGGCAACAGGTCCTTCATGCTTGAAATCTTCTTTTCATGAATGAGAATAAAAGCATCTTCAAGAATGCATTCCATTCGCTCAGGGTCAGTGATGAAATATGGTGAGATATATCCTCTGTCAAACTGCATACCTTCAACAATATCGAGTGTTGTTGCCATACTTTTCGCTTCTTCAACAGTAATAACACCATCCTTGCCGACTTTATCCATTGCTTCTGCAATTAATTCACCTATGGAAGCATCATTATTCGCGGAGATTGTACCAACCTGAGCAATCTCTTTTTTGTCTTGCACCGGTTTGCTGAGATTTTTAAGTTCATCCACAACTACTTCAACTGCCTTCTCTATTCCCTTTTTGATATCCATTGTGTTCGCACCCGCAACGACATGCTTCATACCTTCCCGGTAAATTGCGTGTGCAAGAACTGTAGCTGTGGTTGTACCGTCACCTGCGGTATCGGATGTCTTTGAGGCGACCTCCTTGACCAGCTGAGCACCCATGTTTTCCCACGGATCCTTCAACTCAATCTCTTTTGCAACGGTAACGCCGTCCTTTGTTATCGTAGGTGCACCGTACTTTTTATCAAGGATTGCATTCCTTCCTTTCGGACCTAATGTCGCCTTTACTGCATCGGTGAGCATGCTTATGCCTTTGAGTATGGCGCTTCTTGCTGCATCATCAAAAATAAGCTGTTTAGCCATTAATTTCTCCTCCTTAATGTATGTTTCATGTTTATTATTCAACAATCCCTAAGATGTCTTCTTCCCTGATGATAAGGTATTCCTCATCATCAATCTTGATCTTCGATCCCGAATACTTATCGAAGAGAATTGTGTCGCCTACTTTAACATCCATAGGCTGACGCTTGCCGTCATCTGTAATCCTGCCAGACCCAACAGCAATAACAGTTCCCTTCTGGGGTTTTTCTTTTGCGGTATCAGGGATAAACAGCCCCCCTGAGGTCTTTTCCTCTTCTGAAGAAAACTTCACAAATACCCTGTCTCTCAGCGGTTTAAACTTCATAAGACTTTTCTCCTTTCTTTAATCATAAGATTTGGTTTTATTAGCACTCGAAGTGAGTGAGTGCTAATATAATAAGAATCACGTGGAGAAGGCAAGCTTTTTTTTTGAAGAAAAATACAAAAAAATTTATTTATCTAATAAAATCTCGAAAATTTAGAATTTATCTAAATATTTGAACGATAATTTCTTTTTTTGTCAGGCTAATCTTTTTGCTTGCTTTGCAGCAGGAAAAGGAAAAGGTTTCCTCATGAAAAGCATAACTGTGCAGCGAGGGCATTGAAATCCCGAGAGACTGACGGCGAATTTCCCCTCATCAACGTGCAGTTTCGTTCGGCATTTCGGACATACCACGATCATTGTATTATCCTCTTCGGCAACCAGACTTTTATGGTGAGTAGCCCTATGAGGAATCCCCCTAAATGGGCAAACCATGCCACCCCGCCGGCATTCTGAAGTCCTGAGCTGACCATACCGTTCAAAAATTGTATGATAGCCCAAAACCCGATTACGATTAATGCAGGTATTTTCACGGTAGTGATAAAAAAACCCAAAAAAAGCAGTGTGTGTACATTTGCTCGTGGAAAAAGCAGGATATATGCACCCAGGATACCGGAGACAGCACCGCTTGCTCCTATCATCGGGATGGTTGAATCAGGATTAGTGAGCGCATGGGAATACGCAGCACAAATGCCGCAGAAAAGATAAAAAATGATAAAGCGTACATGTCCGAGCCGGTCTTCGATGTTGTTACCGAATATCCACAGGTACAGCATATTTCCGCCAAGATGGAACAATCCACCATGCATGAACATGGATGAGAAGACTGTCAGGGCCGGATGGACCGGCTGCTGAGATTCGAACGTGAGGAGGCTGTACGGTATTGCTCCGTAAGTATACGTAATTGTATTCATTCCGGCCCTGGAAGCAAGTTGGGAAAAAAATATGGCTATATTCAGGATAATAATCCCGATCGTAATGAACGGGATTATACGGATGGGATTATCATCTTTATAAGGTATCACGCGGTACCGCTTTCGTGTTCTTGATTCTACCAGGTTACGGGTAAAATTATACGGGTGGTAATCCCTGGTGTCAAAATTTGCTTATTTCCTTAACCTAAGTACTATTTCCATAAAAACAAAGTCGTAAAAACAAATCGTGCT
>JALHSV010000504.1 GCA_022865525.1 Thermodesulfovibrionales bacterium | reverse complement strand
TAGTTCGACATGCTCCCTGTTCCCTGCTCTGACTTCCATCAGAAAGGACTCCTGAGTAAATGGTAAGCCCTTTTTTTCCAGAACTTTCCGATAATCCTTTCCGCACGCACACGAGACAAGAATCGCGCAAGCAATCACCATAATCACTGCACGAAAAGAAACATTTTTTATGCCCATTCAACTCCTCACCTTTTGATATTTTTGCACTCCCTGGAATTATAAATTCTATTTGTAGTTTAGACAATACAAAAGGTAAACTTTAAAAAGGAAGGAGGATTATACCCGATGGACAGGCGAAAATTTCTCAAGTGTGTTGCCTTAACAGGTTGCAGCCTGGCTTTAGGAAAAAAATTCAAATACCTTGCCCCTGCTGATGCATCTGAAAGATACGATCTTGTTGTAGCCCATGGAACCGGAAAATCACCGTCATTAATTACAAAGGCTGCAATCGATACATTTGGAGGCATAAGGAAATTCATCTCCCGTGGTGATATTGTTGTCATTAAACCGAATATTGGATGGGACAGGCTGCCTGAACAGGCGGCGAATACAAACCCTGAGGTTGTCGCTACTGTCGTGAAGCTCTGTTTCGAGGCAGGTGCCAAAAAAGTCAAGGTGTTTGACAGGACGGTGAATGACCCGCGGAGATGTTACAAACAGAGCGGGATTGCCGATGCTGTCAGTCCTCTCGGTGCAGAGTTGCATTATATCGACGAAAGACGGTTCAGCGATATTTCAATTAAAGGGCAGGTTCTCAAATCATGGCCCCTTTACCGGGACGTGTTTGAAGCTGATAAAATCATCAATGTTCCGATAGCAAAACATCACGGTCTTGCAAAACTCACGATGGCGATGAAAAACTGGATGGGTATCATGGGTGGAGAAAGGGGCCGGATACATCAGAAGATCGGTGAATCCCTCGCTGATATCTGCCTTGTGGTAAAACCAACGCTCACTGTATTAGATGCTGTTCGAATACTGACTGCTAATGGTCCCCAGGGAGGAAGTCTGAATGATGTAAAAAGGATAGATACCATCGTGGTCAGCGCAGATCAGGTTGCTGTAGATTCCTACGGGGCAACGCTATTCGGGATGAAGGGGAGCGATCTCTCATATGTGAAAGCCGGAGCAGCAATAGGTATCGGTACAATGGATCTTTCGAAATTGAAGATTAAGACTCTGAATGTATAAGCAGCGCAGGTCTGTCATTCCCGCTTGTCGGGAATCCTTCTGAAAAACAGGGAAGATTGCGGACAAGCCGCAATGACAAAATCATGAGAAATGCCGACTGAATAATAACCTCTTTTTAGTAAGTATCGCATGACCAACAAAAAATTAAGAATAGTCTCGCAGGGCATTTTCCTGCTACTTTTCCTGTTTCTCTTTATCCAGACAGAATCGAAAGGGGACGATACACTCGGTTATCCCGTAAAGCTTTTCCTTGACTTTGACCCGCTTATTTTTCTCACCACTTTTCTGGCTGCACGTGCAAAGGAAATACCTGTTGCCTTTTTTTTCTCT
>JALHSV010000503.1 GCA_022865525.1 Thermodesulfovibrionales bacterium | reverse complement strand
TATTCTGAGCAACGAGAGTTTTCAGTTTCATAATCTGCATGTTTCCGTTGCCGGAACTTCCTGTCGTACCTGCCATAATGTGCATGGCAGTATGCAATATTCTCATCTTATCGATCTGAGCAGTATCTCCATCAGTCCTTCAAGCAGCGGCGCACTGGAATTCCGTGACTTGGGGGAGCGGGCTGGAGAGTGTTTCCTTTCCTGTCACGGGAGAGATCATAACCCGGCGACGTACCCTACAGGAACGCAACCCTTGTCAATTCAGAAAAAGAAATCCATAAAATAGTTTCTATGCGGGGCGCTGCATCAAGACCGCAGCAGAGAGCAGTGAGAGCCTATGATGCAATCTCTTTCATTATTAATTCAATAACCTTGGGGATTTGCTTCTTCACTACAGGGGTTAACTTCTCCCCCAGTGTTTTGGTTTCCTTTGGCACAACACCGATAAAAATAGCCTCGGGGCATTTGCCGCTGATGCTGATTTGTTCAAGCATTTGGATAAGATGCAATTTATCGATGTCTGTTTTACCGTTAACAATAATGGGTACTTCCTCTTGTTTAAGACGGACTACTGTGCCAGGCTTTGCATCGACCCTGAAAATATCAACAACCACCAATTTGTCCTTACCTTCAACGAATGCCGGGATCATGCAGGCAGATCCGCCAACCTCTAAAAATTCAACATTATCGGGTAGTTTCATCTTCTCAAGAACTTTCGATACATGATAGCCAAACGCCATATCAGTTGCCCAGGGATAACCGCAGCATAAAATCAAAATATTCTTTTCCATTTATGATTTTCCTCCAGCCTTTATAATTAACTCTTTCATCTCTCTCACCGCACGTTCCATTCCAATTAGCACTGCCCTTGATACAATACTATGGCCGATGTAGAGGCCTCTCAGCCCCTCAATGGAAGCGATCCGTGAGACATTATCATAGTTCAAGCCATGCCCTGCATTTACCAGGAGGCCTATATCAACTGCATCTCTGACCGAGTTCGCTACCCGCGTTAATTCTTTCTCTTTTTTCGTCCCGCGTGCATTCGCATACATTCCGGTATGGATCTCGACCATATCAGCACCTATCTGCTTCGCAATATGAATACCATCAGGTTCCGGATTTATGAACAGACTGACGGGAATACCCGCTGCATGGATTTTTTTTATCGCTTCTCTGATATGGGTTTTTTGTGCTCCGACATCCAGTCCCCCCTCGGTAGTCAGTTCCTGCCTTTTCTCAGGGACAAGTGTGACAAAATCGGGCCTGGTCTTGATGGCTATGCCGATCATTTCCTTTGTCGCTGCCATCTCAAGGTTGAGCTCAACAGGGACAAAATCCTTCAACATATTTAAATCCCGGTCCTGGATGTGACGCCTGTCTTCCCTTAAATGGACGGTAATCCCGTCTGCCCCGCCAAGTATGGCAAGGGTAGCAGCCATCACAGGATCAGGCTCGATACCCTTCCGGGCCTGCCTTATTGTCGCTACGTGATCAATGTTAACACCAAGTAACATTTAAAACCTCGTTAGGGTTCAAGGATTCGAGGATTATAGGGTCCAAGTGTCAATTTTATTATAATATTTTTTACTTGACCCCTCGAATCCTTGGACCCTTGAATCCTGTCTCTTAGCATATCCTCGGCAGCTGGTCTCCGGAAAGCATTTCGACGATTCTTGTGCCGCCTATGGACGTCTTCAACAAGACCATGCCGGACGGGGCATCCTTTACCTCACCGATGATCTTGGTATCCTTTGCTATGGGGTCCTTCATCATCGTCTTAACAAGCGCATCTGCAACAGTATGGTCAACGATTGCTATGAGTATCCCTTCGTTTGCCACATAGAGCGGATCGAGCCCGAGGAGCTCACAGGCGCCCTTCACACCCGGCGGGACAGGGATTGCCTCCTCATCAAGAACAATGCAGCATCCTGAATCCACGGCAATCTCCTTGAGGGTTGTAGCAAGACCGCCCCTCGTGGGGTCTCTCATGGCGTGGATCTTTTTTGTTTTTCTCAGCATTTTTTTAACGAGTT
>JALHSV010000502.1 GCA_022865525.1 Thermodesulfovibrionales bacterium | reverse complement strand
TTGTCGCCATTGAACATCATAATGCCACAGATGGTCCGCGCCGCTTTTCTATTGGAATCAGGATGTGCAGCAAGCATCTCCTCTTCCACGGTCTTTTCAGGGAAGAGCCGCTGGATGTTATTCTGACCGAAATAGGCAAGTCTTAACTGTGCATGGTGGAGCACAGTACCCTTGAGGGGCTGCATCTCCATTGCAAGCAGGTTTAGGAGCGTTGTCTTGCCCTTACCGTTTTTTCCGATGACTGCTATCCGGTCTTTTTTCCCGATGGTAAGATTCAGACCGTCTATGAGCGGTGGATTTTCCGGAGTAAAGGAAAATGAAATGTCTTTTGCCTCAATGAGCCATCTTCCTGTAAAAGGCGCTGGGACGAATTCGAATTCCAGATCCTTTAAACCCGATATCTTTTCGAACCTCTCCTTCCTCCGGAGGGCCTTTATCTTTGACTGGACCGCCCGCGCCCGGGTAGCCTGGGCTCTGAACCTGTTTATGAACTGTTCTGCCTCCTTGCGCTTCTTCTCTTCGTTGATCCTTATATGCTCGTGGACTTCCTCTTCCATGAGTATCTGCTGATAGAGCTTATGGGTAGGTCCCGCTATCTTTCGTATCTTATTGCGGTGGATACCCATAGTATGGGTTGTCACACTGTCCATAAATTCCCTGTCATGGGTTATCAGGATAAGTTCTCCCCTCCAGCCTTTCAGGAACCTCGTGAGCCACCGTATCGAGACGATGTCGAGATAGTTTGTCGGCTCATCGAGGAGGAGCAGGTTTGGTTCGGAGACGAGCAGCCTGGCGAGATTCAACCGGACCTGGTATCCTCCGGACAGGTCAAGGGGATGACGCGCAAAATCTTCTACCGAAAATCCGAGGCCCATCAGAATTGACTCTGCTTTATAAGATTCATCTATTCCGTCATCAGAGGGTTTAAGTCCGATGCAAGCCTCTTTCAGGATCGAATCTTCGCTGAACATAAGGTGCTGGGAAAGATAGCCGATTGTGTAATTGTTGGGGATACTGATAACCCCGGCGTCAGGCTTTGCCTCGCCGGTGATCATTCTGAGAAGTGTCGTTTTTCCGGAGCCGTTCCTGCCGACAAGTCCGATCCGTTCTCCAGCGTTTACCGCAAAACCAACGTCATCAAATATGGGCTCTATACCGTATGCCTTTGAAAGACTGCTGACCTGTATCATGCGTATATTTTACTAAGGAGTTCATACGTAAGGCTACCTATATGTTATTCTCTCTTGTCAGCCTGAGGCGGGCTTGTCTCATATCTTTTCAAATTCCTCCTTCCTTAGTAATGTGGGATAAGAGCGATTTACGGAATATGTCAATCTGATATCTGATTAGAGGCTGTCCATAAAGGATGCCTTACACAAGCTGTCATTCCCCAACTTGATCGGGGAATCCACCCTTCGACAGGCTCAGGGTGACAAATTGTCATGGTGAGCTTGTCGAACCATGGATTGGGAGTCTGCCCCGCACTTGATACGGGGGTCAAGTCCGATGCGGATCTTCGCGAGGAGTCGCTCCGACCGGACA
>JALHSV010000501.1 GCA_022865525.1 Thermodesulfovibrionales bacterium | reverse complement strand
CTTCGAGAAGGAAATGAGCACGGACAAGACCAGCCGGCGCTTGGCAGAGCGATTGGCCAGGGAAGTCATGAAGCGCCGGATACGGAAGGAGTGATGGGTTGGAAGCTATAAGTCTAATATCGAGACCTGACCCCGATGCTGTACCAGGCGGCCGGTTGCGAAAATCCCCAGGCAAACGCATATCCTTTGCCAGCGGCCATCTCGAAGTATTTCCCGAGATTGGCATGCATATTGCTTCAGTATTTATTTACCAATAGAAGGAGTCGATGCCAGATATATTGCCTGAATGCGCGATGCTTTTATACCCCAGCAGCGGCGATATTATTTTTCAATGTAAATTATTGTTAACTTTATGCTTGACAATAAAATTTCAGCCTGATAGAAATGTTCTTCCACGGGAGAGAGATACCTTTTTCAGCTTCCTGATTTTCAGGCAGGTAACAGGTGCATAATTTCATTATGTTAAGCCAGTTTGTGGAGTACTAAAATTGGGAATAATTATATTAAAAAATAATGGAGGGGAATATGAAGCGAGTTAAAGTGTTGGCTATGTTGGTTTTATTTCTAGGAACGGCCGTATGCAATTTGTTCGCACAATATCTGGATGTAGGGGATGATCCGGAAAAAATTGAGATAGCATCTACGAAAAACATTATTTATAACGGCAAATCGGTAGGGGGATATGCCTGGTCCCATGATGGGGAATGGTTCCTTGGAGCAAATAATGATGGCGGGTATATTATGGACAAGAACGGAGCTTTCCTGCAAAAGCTTCCGAGGAAATTTAATTACGGTCAAGCCACAATATTTTCCGACAATAAGCGGATCTTTTATGGTTTTCAGGAAAATATAAAACATTATTATGCAATTTACAACCTGGAAACAAAACAGGAAAAGGTTTTATCAATTGATCCCTTAAAAGAACATTTTATTGATGTTTCGCCGCAGGGGGATATTTTGTTTATGCAAATTATTGTTGTGGCACGAAAGAGTAATTATTCATTCTTTTCCTTCAATCCTGAGAATGGTTCACGACAAGATTTGGGAATAATTGAAGCGAGACTTAGTTATGAATATGGTAATAATCGTTATTTAAATAAATATAATCTTTTGTTGAGTGTATCTGATAGTGGATATAAAATAAAAAAATATAATTTCATCGAAAAAAAGCTTGCCATTATAACTTCTCACCGCACCAGTTCGCCAACCTATTCGAGACTGCATGACGGTCGTTATGTTGTAGTGGTAACATTTTGGGATACGGTCTATTTATATGAAGCTGGTGGGGCTTTGCAAGGAAAATTCCAAGCATTTTTTGACCGAGGTGGACCGGATAAACATGGAATCAATCCCGATTTGATCCCTGGATACTTTTCTTCAGATCGAGCATTGGCTCCAAATGGCAAGTTGATATTATTGCGAATGGCAAGAATTGGTGGTGAAGGTGACAATCAAACAAATGAGGTCTATTTATTTAATTTAAAAGGAAAAAGCATTAAGTTTTCAACACCTTATCCTTTTTCCTCAACAGAATGGAGTCCCCAGGGTGACCGCATGCTCAATGGCGACCTGATCGTTTATCTGCGTAAAAAGAACTGAAGGTATACAGATGCAGATTAAAAAAAAGATATGCGGATTACTTTTAGCTTTTGGATTAATTAATTTTGTTTACGGTCAACAGGAGAATCAGAGCCCGGAATGCCTTAACCAAGCCAATGAATACAAAAACTCGGTGTTCATTTTGATCGATCCCGGTCATGGGGGGCCATCAAATAATGGCCGCACTTGTCTTAGCGGTGATCCTGGAGCTCCAGCTACTCATAATGGAATTGAATATCATGAAGCATGTATGACAACCGACTTGGCAATAAGGCTGCGAGATATTTTGCAAGGCCTGGGTTTGGATGTTGGGATGACCAGGGATACCAATATAGTCCAAGTTCATGCTGATAAAGCTCGAGAAATTAGAGATCGAATACGTGAAGCAAAAGAGAACAAAGGGGATAACATCAAACCTTATTTCATTTCCATTCATTTCAATAGTAGTGGCAATTCTGATGCGAATGGAAATTTTGGGATTTATGCTCATAGCAATAGAACTGGAGAATCTGTAGCAAATATTGTATCAACTGCACAAAACACAGTTTATGTTAATAGTCAGGGACAACCTATTGCAAATACATTTCCACAGGTCACTTTACACGACAACCAAAACAACTTGTTTGATGCTCTTCGTGAAAATATTCGCTTTGTCCTTGGTGGAACTCTACGTAAGGAAAGGCAAAGGGGTCAGGTCTCGATATTAGATGTTGACAATTTAATTTTATAGCTATAGAATCACTATATGTCGCGGCCGTTGCGGATCGAATATGAAAACGCTTTTTATCATGTCATCGCTAGGGGTGAGCGCCGCGATTCCATTTTCAACTGTGTTGGCGACAAGGAAAAGTTTCTGATCAAAATAGGTGAGACGGTT
>JALHSV010000500.1 GCA_022865525.1 Thermodesulfovibrionales bacterium | reverse complement strand
ATGTTTCTCTGACTGCTTTTACCTGTTCAACTTTTTCAGGTTCTTTGATTTTCTCCGGTTTTTTCTTTTTTACCCAAGATGTAGCCAGTTTTTTAGGGAGTATTTTAAGCAGTTTGGAGGCTTTGGATTTCTCTGTCTTTCCGGTGGTAATCTTCTTTTGAGGCTTCTCTGAAATCTTGTTCGTTGTCTTTTTTATTGTCTTTGCTTTTTCTTTGCTGTCACGTTTCGCTGTTGTTTTGACCTTAATCGTTTTCGGAGGCTTTTCAGCTTTTAGGGGCACTTCAGCTTTTTTTAATGTTTTGAGAGGAGCTTTTGCAGGTGTTTTTTTAATCGTCCTCTTTGGAACCAACTTCTTTGAGACTGCCTTCTTTGTTGCTATTCCCGATTTTACTTCTATCTTTTTCCGTTTTTTATCTCCCCTTACCTGAATTTTAACTTTAGTCTTACGCTTTTTCGCTGGAGTTTTCTTTTCCTTTACCTTTGACGCAACACTCTTTGTCTGCTTCTTTTTATTCGCTGTTTTTTGAGGAGATTTCAAAGCTGTGCCGACTTTTTTCTTTACTTCTTTTTTCTTCGTTTTAAATGAAATCTTTTTGACGCCTGATTTTCTCATAACAGCCTCTCCTTCTTGGCCTTATTTTACCTGAAAACAGCTTTAATGTTAATGTGCTTCTGCCCAGTTATTTCCATAGTGAATATCCACTTTTAACGGTACCGAAAGCATGATGACCCCTTCCATCTCTTTACGCACGATATCGGTGACTGTTTCAAGCTCCCGGGGGGGAAGCTCAAAGAGGAGTTCATCGTGAACCTGAAGGATCATCTTTGTCTCCAGGCCTTTCTCCAAGAGCGTCCTCGAAATGTTTATCATTGCGATTTTTATAATATCGGCTGCCGTGCCCTGAATCGGTGAATTGATTGCAAGCCGTTCCCCCTGTTGTCTCACTGCTGCGTTCTTACTCATGATTTCTGGAATGGCGCGTCTTCTTCCAAAGACAGTTGATACATACCCTTTATCCCTTGCCTCCTCGATGCTTCTGTTAATATACGCCTTAACTCCGGGGTGTCTTTGAAAGTACTGTTCGATATATTTTTTTGCGTCATCCCTTGAGATACTGAGTGTCTCAGATAATCCAAATGGTGAAATGCCGTAAATAACTCCAAAGTTTACAGTCTTAGCTACCCTCCTGATGTCCGGAGTTACCCGCTCAATCGGCATGACAAAAATTTCAGACGCTGTTCTGGAGTGAATATCAAGGTCTTTCCGAAATGCATTAATAAGACCTTCATCATTGCTGAGATGTGCGAGCAGTCTCAATTCAACCTGGGAATAATCTGCAGAGAGCAGGAGGTGATCTTTTTCTGCAATAAACGTTTCCCGCATGCGTCTTCCCCATGCTCCTTTTACCGGAATGTTCTGGAGATTCGGTTCGCTGCTGCTTAATCTTCCGGTGGACGTTACTGTCTGGTTGAATGAAGTATGGAGACGGCCTGTCTTTGGATTGATCAGTGTTGGGAGAACGTCGATATAGGTTGTCTTCAGTTTGGTCAGGCTCCGGTAAGCGAGAACCTCCCGCGGGAGTTCATGTGTTTCAGAAAGCTCCTCGAGTACACCCATTTCTGTAGAGAAGCCGGTTTTTGTCTTTTTGCCCGGTTGGAAACCAAGGCTGTGGAACAGAATCTTGCTCAGCTGTTTCGGCGAGTTGATATTGAATTCTTCACCGGCAAGAAAGTAGATCCTCCGTGTAATGCCTTCGATTTCTTGTCCAAGTTCCCTGGAAATCCCCGCAAGTTTATCCGGATCAATCTTCACCCCCGCCATCT
>JALHSV010000499.1 GCA_022865525.1 Thermodesulfovibrionales bacterium | reverse complement strand
TGCAAGCGGTAAGAGCCTTATCTACAACATCCCGGTTCTTGAGTCAATTATGCAAAACCCTGAGCAAAAAGCATTGTATATATTCCCTCTCAAGGGCCTTGAGCAGGATCAGGTAAAAAATCTGAATGAATTGTTTCATGCTATTACTATTGCGGATGCTTCTATGTTTTTTCCCAAATCCCCCCAGCCCCCCTTTTCTTTCGCCTCGGTAAATCCGCCTGTGTGCGGAAAAAGGGGGAAAAGGGGGATTATTGGTTTCGCTGAAGTCTATGACGGTGACACGACCGCCTATAAAAGAAAAAAGATACGTGAAGCACTACCGAACGTCATTTTCACGAACCCTGACATGATTCATCTCGCCATGAACCCGTTTCATCGAAAGTGGGAGGCATTCTTCAGAAATCTTCAATTCGTTATCATTGACGAAATCCATACCTACCGGGGAGTATTTGGCTCCCATGTCGCACATGTGATGAGGAGATTGAGGAGAATTTGTCATTACTGGGGTGCCGCTCCCCAATTCATTGCCGCATCTGCAACCATTGCCAATCCGTCACATCTATCAGAGGAACTGACCGGCTTGCCCTTTACGGTAGTTTCAGCAAGCGGCGCACCACAGGGGGGAAAACATTTTCTTTTTGTGAACCCGGTTGAAAGCCCTTATACAGAGACAACCAGGCTTTTTATTCAGTGTCTTGAAGCGGGCCTCAGGACGATCGTTTTTACCAGGTCAAGAAAGATTACGGAATTGATCTATTCGTGGACAGTAGACCGCGCACCGGAACTGGGAGACAAGATCAGTCCATACCGGGCTGGGTTTCTCCCGCGGGAAAGGCGCGAGATTGAACAGAGATTATTTTCAGGAGAGCTCCTTGGGGTTATCTCGACGAGTGCATTGGAACTGGGCGTTGATATCGGAGGGCTCGACTGCTGCATACTCTGCGGCTATCCGGGGTCGGTTGCGAGCACCTGGCAGAGGGCAGGGCGTGTCGGAAGGCAGGGACAGGAAGCACTCATTATCCTTGTAGCCATTCCGGACGCCCTTGACCAGTATTTCATGCACCATCCCGAAACGTTCTTTGAGAAATCCCATGAAGCAGCAGTGATAGACCCCGGGAATGAGAATATAGTGAAAAAACATATTCCTTGTGCGTCTTCAGAGATCTATCTGAGAGAAGATGACACCGTGTATGACGTGAAAAAGCTTGCTCCGGTCATCGATGAACTCGTTCATGAGGGTATCCTGAATCCCGGCAGGAAAGGCGATATATGGTTCTCAAGGGAAAGGGCACCTCACAGAGAGGTCGGCATACGGGCAATTGGTGAACCATTCGGCATTGTCAGTGAATCCGGCAAGGCCATTGGCGAATTAAATGGGGCAAGGGTATTCCGGGAGGCTTTTCCCGGTGCCATGTATATCCACAGGGGGAAACAGTATCAGATAACAGAACTCGATATGGGAAAGAGAAAGGCGATATGCAGGGAGGTTAATGTCAATTACTATACACAGGCTTTGAGCAAAGAAGAGACAGATGTTGTCCAGGAGAGACAGAAAAAGGAATACAGGAATTTTTCGGTCTGCTGGGGTGTTCTCAGAATGACCCAGAGAGTTACAGGGTTTGACAGAAAGAGAACCTTTGACAGAGTCAGAATTTCGAGGCACAGCCTAAATATGCCCGAGTATGTTTTCGAGACCGAAGGTCTCTGGATCCCGATCGATCAGAACACGCAATCATTCCTGGAATCAAACGATTTGAATCTTGCTGGGACTTTTCATGCAGTGGAGCATGCAGCTATCGCATGCATCCCGCTCTTTGCGCTCTGTGACAGGGGAGATATCGGTGGATTAAGTTATACCTTTTATCCTGTGTTGAAAAAACCTGCGATCTTTATGTATGACGGTCATGAAGGCGGCATAGGTCTTACAAAAAGGGCTTTAGCAGTGCTTGAGGACTGGTTCAAGACAACGCTCAAGGTTATTGAGGAATGCCCCTGTGAGGATGGCTGCCCTTCCTGCGTGCAGGACCCGCAATGCGGTTCAGGAAATCAGCCACTTGACAAAGCAGGAGCAAAGCTCCTGCTCAGAAAATGGATTGGATGACAAAATGCTTCCGTATGACGATCTATTCAGTCTTTAACAATATCTCTATTTTTGCCTTTGCCCTGAGGTCATCGAGCCATTTTTTCTTCAGTTCATTTGCCCGTTCTGCTTCAAGCTCCTTCTGGAGCTTGGCTTTAGTCTCTTCAAAGGTCATCTGCTGCTCAGGCTTTTTATCCTCGACCTTGATAATAAACCAGTTATTCTCGGCTTTGATAATGTCGCTGACCTCTCCAACCTTCAGTTTAAAACCCACTGCATCAATCTCAGGGAGCATCCTCCCTTTATGGATGTACCCGACATCCCCGCTTTTTACCCGGTAACTGTCCTCTGATAACCCGTATGCCAGTTCACCGAAGTCATCTCCCTGCTTTATCTTCGCAAGGATATCCTGGGCTTTCTTCTCATCTGTTGTCGAGATAATCCTGAGTTTCGCACTCTCCGGCTGTTTAAATTTAGCAGCATTTTTTTCATAGTATTCTTTCAGTGCGGGTTCACTCATCTTTGCCGGCTCAGTTACGTTCCTGGTATAAGCAGCCTGAGCAAGCAATTCCTTTTCGATCCGTGCTCTCACCTGTTCTTCTGTTGATTTTTCTTTATCGAGGGCTGCTTGATACTCCTTTTCGGATTTGAACCGTTTCTTAAACTTCTCAAGCTGAGCATCAATTTTTTCTTTCTCTATTTTTATATCCTTTGCCTTTGCATCCCGATACTGGAGCTCTCTGTTGATAAGCTCATCAAGAGCTTTTCCATAGTAGTTTTTGCGCTTTTCCGGAGGCACATTCCGGTGAAAAGTCATTTGGGGGATTAGTCTATCAACCTCTGCCTCGAGGTCTTTCTGTGTAAAAGTCGTACCGTTCACCTTTGCAACGATAACATCCTCAGCGTATGACGAAACCGCGAAGAGGAATATCATGAGAAATGACAAGAATATTCTCAGCATGCATATCTCCTT
>JALHSV010000498.1 GCA_022865525.1 Thermodesulfovibrionales bacterium | reverse complement strand
TACTGTTCGGCAAGATGGTGAAAAAAGTGTTAAGAAAGAAAATGCGACTACGGGGGTTATAAAACAATGAAGAGAATGATATTATTCGTTTTGCTTCTGATCGGTGCTACATTCCTTTTTGCTTCATGCGCCACGACAACAGTGATGACCGATGTCTGGAAAGACAAGACCTATCAGGGAAAGCCACAGAAAATCCTTGTGATCATGGTTGCGAAATTTCCGGATACGAGAAACTTGTTCGAAGACCGGTTTGTAGGAGAACTCAATAACCGCGGCAACAATGCATTCCAGAGCTACTCAATTATTCCCTTCGAGCAATTGCGTGACAAAGAACTGGTTAAATCAAAGATAAAAAGCTCGGGCGCAGATACTGTTCTCATTGCGAGACTGGTCGACACAAAGACGATCGAGTCCTATAATCCCGGTATGATTTACGTAGTGCCGACTTCTTACTACGACTGGTGGGGCTATTACGCTGTTGTTTTTGCCGATTACGGGTACACGGGAGATATCCGGGTTGCATACATAGAAACGAATCTCTACGACGTGAAAACCGAGAAGCTTATCTGGTCAGGCCATTCGAAAACAGAGAGAACCGAGGGTGAACAACAATTGATCACTGCGTTCATCAAGCTTATGATCAAGAAGTTGTCAGCAGCCGGAATCATAAAATAGAGGAGAGTGAGAGACAGGACATAAGGCCTGTCCATTAACTCAATACCCAGATCCAGCGATAGAGATTGTCATTGCGAACGAAGTGTCCGCCTCATCGGATCCGCCGGGGCGGAAAGCAATCTCGCATCTCAGCGTTGAGATTGCCATGCACCTTTCAGGTGCTCGCAATGACACGTTTATCAAACGAATTTATGGACACACTGCGTAACGGGATTATATGATTGAAGACCCAATAATAAATACTCCGCGTCCGCTGGCGGGGATACGTGCAAGTATTAAATTTTTCCGCTATGTCTTCAGGATAATAAAATTTATCTGGCCTATTTTTTCGAGCCTTCTCATTCTGATTATGCTGTTAGGAATCGTGATCGGCATCAGAGAAGGCTGGACCATCGGGAATTCTCTGTATTTTGCTTTTATCACAGGCTTTACGATTGGCTATGGAGACATTACGCCGCAATATCCCCTGACCAAGATTCTTGCTGTAGCAATAGGACTGGTCGGATTTCTGTTCACAGGAATACTGGTAGCTATTGCCGTTCAAGCCCTGCAGTTTACCATAAGGGGCGAGACACCATTAGACAAAGATAAAGAATAAGATATGGATCATCCAGCCATAATCCCTATCCTCGGGGCTGTACTGATCTTCTGCTACGGTCTCGTGTCTCGCCTTGCAGAGCGCTCCCCTATCACGGCACCTATGGTCTTCGTTGCTATAGGGATCCTCGCAAGCCCTTTGGGAACCCCGATGCAGAGCATCGAGGAATTCTTAGATTAAAAAAAGAATTAAAAAAAATACAAGGCATATGACAAAAACGAAATCTAAAATTGATGTAATTACTTTCCCGAAAAAGAAATTGTCAGAGCAACCCAGATGTGGACTTTGCGGGAAAAGGGTGAACCTAATCCAGACAGATTGCTGTGGGAACTGGATTTGTAACGATGAGCACAAGTATATTACTTTTTCCTATGCCCGAAATAGCTGTATTAGGAACCACAGAAGATTCACTTTGTGTGGCTATCATAATGCAGAAGGACATAAAAGCAACTGGAAAGACTGTACAGAATGCAGACAATCTTTCGAGACAGAGATGTACGTATGGTATGGGACAAATGAATACAATTTTGAGATGCTTGAGAACCCACCTGCTTATGAGCCCACAAAATGTTCTCGATGTGGGATTACCATAAAGTTAGGGACGGATGTATACTCACAGCTTGGCAATCAATATTGGTGCGAGGAATGCAGTGCTCTTGAGATGAAAAAGAAGATACAGGAACATAAAAAGAAACAGCCAATAAAGATGTGACTATCAATGCGCTGGATCTGAAGGAGTGCAACAGGTCACTTTTTTAGGTAGCATAGGTTTAAGACGTGCAAATTAATTTCAGGCACGTTGCTATCATTCAGTGGAATTCGTCACTCAGTTCGGCGTTATACAGACAAAAATGTTGACTGTATTGTCCATCCCGTCCGAGAAAAAGGTATAATTAATCGAGGAATGACGAAATATGCTCTTTTTTGAATGGGATATAAACAAAGCAAAAAAGAACCTAAAAATTCATGGCATATCGTTTGATGAGGCAAGCACAGCTTTCAAAGATACCTTGTCGGTGACTATTCATGACCCCTTACATTCCGATGAAGAAAACAGATTAATTTTAATTGGCAATTCCTACAAAAAACGTCTTCTGATAGTTGTGCACACAGAAAGGGGAAATAGGATCAGGATAATAAGCGCAAGAAGAGCAACAAGAAAGGAAAGGATGCAGTATGAAGAGAATGGCAGAAGATAAAGACCTGCTCGAAGAATACGATTTCAGCAAAGGCATTCGCGGGAAATATGCAAAGAGATACGCAGAGGGAACAAACGTTGTTGTCATTGAGCCAGACGTTGCAAAGTATTTCCCCGACCATGACGCTGTAAATCAGGCTTTGAGATCATTGTCTGAAATTATAAAAAGGCAAAAAAAGCCTGCATAATAATACTGCCTTCAACCAAACGCCGTTCAAGCCCTGCTTGATTTCTGCCTTGCACGGCTGTTGCCGCAGTTGGCCCAATGTGATAGACGGCTGCGCATATGGAGCGGCCGGTGAGAAGGCCGAAATTAAAGGCGTTATCCTCAACCGTGATGGCGAGACGTTTGTCCTGCGCGACATATCGCGCACCGATACGGTTATTATCTTGACCGATTCCACCAAAATAAGGACTGAGCGAAAGGGCCTCTTTCGCTCCGAATGAAACACACCATTTTTCTCAGACTCACCGTCTTACTATAACCTATCTCGAAATTAAGTCATACCGACGAAAGTC
Source organism: Thermodesulfovibrionales bacterium (assembly GCA_022865525.1). Lineage (GTDB taxonomy): Bacteria > Nitrospirota > Thermodesulfovibrionia > Thermodesulfovibrionales > SM23-35 > JALHSV01. The sequence goes on along the minus strand of JALHSV010000498.1, from coordinate 5 downwards.
GGTAT
>JALHSV010000497.1 GCA_022865525.1 Thermodesulfovibrionales bacterium | reverse complement strand
AGCTGGGCCCGTACTGCAAATTTCTGAGAGCCGAAGACCTGTACCTGGGCAACGCCGCTGATCATGGAAATACGCTGGGCTATGAATGTATCCGCATATTCATAGACTGTGTAGATAGGAAGTGTCGGTGAGCTGAGCGCCAGATAGAGAACAGGCTGGTCAGCCGGGTTTACCTTGTTATAGGTGGGAGGGGTCGGCATATTCTGTGGGAGCTGCTTCGCAGCCTTTGCGATCATTGCCTGAACATCCTGGCCCGCAGCATCGATATTTCTGCTTAGGTTGAACTGCAGCGTGATCCGGGTATTTCCGAGAGCGTTCGTGGAGGTCATGGAGTCGAGCCCTGCAATAGTCGAAAACTGCCGCTCCAGAGGAGTCGCCACAGCCGATGCCATGGTCTCCGGACTGGCGCCGGGCAAGCCGGCGCTTACCTGAATGGTAGGAAAGTCCACATTCGGCAGGTCGCTCACCGGCAGAAGCCTGTATGCAGCTATCCCGAAGACCAGAATGGACAACATGACCAGCGTGGTCATAATGGGCCTCCGGATGAAAAGTTCCGGAACGTTCATTATTTTGAGCCTCCGGTTTTTTCCTTAAGCTGTACCTTAGCACCAGGGACAAGGCGGAGTTGACCGTCTGTGACGACCTTTTCTCCAGCCTGCAGTCCCTTTTCAATAATAGTCTCATTATTGAGAGTTCTCCCCACAAGGAGAGGTCGGTCTTCAACGGTAAGATCGTTCTTTATGACAAAAACATATTGCCCTTTCTGGCCTGTTTGAATCGCTTGCGAAGGGACAACTATAGCATCGGGTTGTGAGGTCAGCGTCAGGACTGCGTTTACAAACTGCCCTGGCCAGAGCCTTTTCCCCTTATTCGCAAAAGTTCCTTTGAGCTTAATAGTGCCTGTCGCCAAATCTACCGCGTTATCGATAAAAGTGAGCACTCCCTGCTCGGGTTTTTCATCTTCTTTTGATAAGATTGCTTCAACCCTGAGCTTTCCTTCCGACATGTATCTTTTTATCTCTGAAAGGCTTTGTTCAGGCACGGAGAATGTTACATAGATGGGCTGGACCTGATTGATGACCACTAAAGCAGTATCGGCATTCGCCTTAATGAGATTTCCCTCATTGGCCATGAGATTTCCGGTCCTGCCGCTTATGGGAGAGTAAATATAACAGTATTTCAATTGGAGGCGGGCGTTTTCAACAACGGCCATGGCAGCATTTACTATGGCTTCAAAGCTGGCAGCGTTGGTGCTGATCTGATCGTATTGCTCCTGGGCCACATAGCCTTTCTTCACAAGTTCGGCGTAGCGCTGAACCTCTTTACGCGCATTTGCAAGCTGAGCATTATCCTTTGCGAGGTTTGCTTCTGCCTGTTTGAGAGCTGCCTCATACGGACGGGGATCGATGGTGAAGAGAAGATCACCCTTATTGACATCCTGTCCTTCCCTGAAATGAACACGGGTGAGCACACCTCCTATCTGGGATTTCATGGATACGGTGGAATACGCTTCGACATTGCCGATTGCGCTGAGTTGAACCGGAACGGTTTTTTGAACAGCGGTTGCAGCTGTCACCGGGAGAGGAGGCTTTTGAGGAGTCTGTTGTTTTCCGGAACAGGCAGCAACTGAAGCCAACAGGAACAAAAAACAGATAAAGCAGGGAAGTACACCATTGTCTTTTATCAATCTGAATCGTTGTATCATCATCTGTTTCTCCCGATCATTTCATAAGGATTTATACATCGTGCAGCAGTGATAATTCTTCCTTCATTTCCGCGCAGGAGTAAGAAGACCATTGAATATGAATTCATTCATCATCTGCGGAGTGATATGGACATCGTCATCCAATGCCATGGAAAGAATAACACCCCTCAGCGACCCCATGATAACCTTGGCCATATCATCTGCATTGCATTTCCTGAATTCTCCTGTTCGAATTCCCCTTTGAATGAGCCGCTCCACCAGCTCTCTCTGCTTTCTGAAAAAATTCTTTTTTTCCTGGACACCAAACGTAAACCCGTGTTCCCTGATGTGGAGCAGGATAAATTCCTTGTGCTTTAGTGCATTCTCCACATGCAGGCTGAGGAAATGAGACAATGCTTCAGAAGCAGACTGAGATTTTCCGGCAATTGTTTCAGTCTTATTTCCAATATCCAGCATTCTCTCATTAATAAGGTTCCTGTAGAGTTCCTCCTTATTCCTGAAATACAGGTAAACCCCTCCTATGCTGATTCCTGCAATCCGTGCGATCTCCCTGATGTTTGCCTTTGCATAGCCTTTGCGTGAGAAGACATCCATTGCAGCCTTCATGATTTTCTGTTTAGACTCTATTCCTGAACGCTTGTTCATGTGAACCTATGTTCAGTTTAAGGCAAGATTCACCTGATGTCAATAATTTTTTGCAGCTGTATCCCAGACTTGAGGTCGGATGTCAATAGCGGAGTGGTTAACCAAACAAACTCAATGAATAACAGACTAATGACTGTATCTGCTATTACACATTTCAAAGGATTCTCAATTTATTCTCTCTTTCTTCATCTATGCACGCAGGAAAATTTCTATTCGAAATGAATTACAACTTATATTGAACACTTCTTAAGAAGAAAATATTGAGAATAACTAATAGGAATAAAGAATAGAATATCCTTTCTACAAAAAGGGAAGCCATGCCCAACCCTGTTGAACAATCAGAAACACTCTCATATAATTGATAAACAAAAGGTGTTTCAAGTCATTGGTGTTTTGGCACAAGACGTATCTGTAATTCACAACCGAGAGCCTGGGCAACCTTTTTCAGCATGGAAATGGAAGCCTTTCCATAATTAGGGGATTCTAATCTTGATATAGCAGTAGACTTTGTCCCTATTCTCCTGGCTAGTTCTGCCTGCGTCACTTTTGCTTTCGTTCGCGCCTTGATAAGTTCCTTTGCCAACTGGAACTCTGTTTGAAGAGCTTCGTATTCTCTCCACACCTCAGGATCTTTAAGCCATTGAACCTTTAACTTTTTTAAATCCTTGAGTTTAGCCATACATCACCTCCCGCATCCTTTTTACCGCAATAGCTATTTCTCTTTTCGGAGTTTCAACCGTCTTCTTTGTGAATCCATGGAGCAATATGATTTTCTGCCCGGCAATCGTGCAGTAGAATACCCGCCCAATCCCATCTTTCCCTTTCGCTCTTATCTCGAAAAGCTTTCTTTGCCCTTCCACGTGCTTTACATAAGGTTCCCTGACATTATGAGGGCCGAACTCAACAAGCATATCCACGATTCTCAGCACCTTTGCCTTTATATCTGCAGGGATTGTCTCCAGCCATTCTTCCAGTCGTTCATCATATTTGACGACCCACATAATCTAATATAACAAATTTGTTACTATTTAGTAAATTGGATTTTGTGGATAGCTATGATCAATGAGAATCACTCATATCTGCATAAAGTCGTGAGGTACTTTAAGTATGATACTTTTCATTTGAACTGCGCGGGATTGGCCTTGCTCTTAAAACGTTACTGTGAATCGGAAATCTTCAAATATGAGTTAAGATCAAAAATGAACACTCCTATGAACGACTCACGTTTATCGAGACGCCGAGGTGTGTAACTTATAAGAAGAAGGCAAGAAGCTGTGAATAAAGTCGCTTAACCCCCTCATGGCTTACAATTATAGCGTCTATGCGCAATGATATCACCGGACAGATTTGAGAATTAACCGAACCGTGATAAAGTTTAAAATATGAGGATCAGGGAGATAAAGGCTAAAAGTGTTCTGTCTAAGTCTCAGGTCTATGATTATGCTTTAAACCCTTATGTTGGCTGCCAGTATGCTTGTGTGTACTGCTATGCCAAATTTATGAAGAGGTTTACAGGTCACACGGAGAGATGGGGGGAGTTTATCGACATAAAAATAAACGCCCCTGAACTTTTGGCCCATAAGGTGAAGAAAAAACAGGTTGGAAGGGTATGGATAAGCGGTGTGTGCGATCCTTATCAACCTTTAGAAAAGCGGTATATGCTCACGAAGAGATGTCTGGATATCCTCATCGAAAACGGCTGGCCTTTCACAGTTCAGACCAAATCCTCTCTTGTCCTGAGGGACATTGGGACCCTTAAGAGATCAAAGCATGCCGAGGTCGGATTCACCATAACCACGGCGGATGAGAAGATGAGAAGGATATTTGAACAAGGGGCCCCACCATTAAAAAAGAGGATTGAAGCCCTGGCGAAGCTGCACTCGGAAGGGATTAGAACCTTTGCCATGATAGCACCAATTCTTCCTGGCGCCGAGGGGCTGGTTAGTGCGCTTAAGGGTAAGGTGGAGTACGTGATCCTTGACAGGCTGAACTATCATTATGCAGACTGGGCATACAAAAAATACGGGATGCAGTGGGCCATGGAAGACAGCTTCTTCTCGCAAAAGGGAGAGGAGTTGAATACGGCATTTGAAAGGGAAGGGATTTCCTGTCAGGTAGTATTTTAAAATTGGTTCTCACAATGCCCTATAATAATATTTGATGCAAATCTGATATCATGAAGTACTTCATCAAGTCCGCAAAATAATGTATTTTTTAGCTATATATTTCAACTATTGACACCTGCAAAATAATGTCCGAGATATCATCAAATTCCCGTCATTCCCGCCCCCGTCTTCACGAGGGTAAACTCCGGCGGGAATCCAGTAGTTATAAAAGAAAATCCTGGATTCCGGATCAAGTCCGGAATGACGACAAAACGGACATTTTTACTATTGACAATTACTGTAACATTTGATATAAATGTATCAATTGTTACAGTAATTAAAAGAATGAGGTATCTATGTTGAAAAACAAAACAGATAATGATCTAAGCTGGCTGTTATTTTTTTATTCCCTTCCCTCTAAACCTGTCAGGAACAGAATGACAATCTGGAGAAAACTGCTCAAAGCCGGAGCCCTCCCGTTCAAAGGTTCTGTCTACATTATGCCTTATACCGAAGAACACCATGAATTTCTAACATGGCTGGTATCCGAGGTGATATCCCTGAAGGGCGAAGGTTCCTTCGTCCGTGCAGAGAAGACAGAAACGAACGACAACCAGAAGATTATCAGTCTATTCAATAAGCAGAGGGAGACCGCTTATCAACATATTCTGAGGGAAATTGATGAGATTGAAAGAAAGCTAAGCAGTGGGGCTTCACAGGATAACAAGAAACTCGCCAATCAAATGAGAAAATCTCAGAGAGATTTTGAAGATATAAAAAAAATAGACTTCTTTTTTTCTAAAAGAGGACTGGAAGTAGGGAAAAGGTTAGATAGGATAGTCATAACGTTTAATGGTCTTTCAGGAACTGAAACAAAAAAACATACTGTCGCCATATCTCCTGTCCGCATTGAAGACTATCAGGACAAGACATGGGCAACCCGCGAAAGGCCTTTCGTGGACAGGTTTGCGTCGGCATGGCTTATTAAGAAGTTTATCGACAAGAATCCCTCCTTTTCCTTTATTGATGAAAAAAACCTCGATAACATGGGCAAAGATGTTATTTCTTTTGATACTCGTGGAGGCAGGTTTACCCATTTAGGAGATCTTTGCACCTTCGAGGTTCTGATGAAGTCATTCGCCCTAAAAGATAAAACCCTGAGGAAGATAGCGGAAATCGTACATGAACTGGATCTGAAGGACGACAAATTCAAAACTTCTGAAGCAAAAGGAATCGAGGATATTCTTTCCGGCATTAGAAAGACAGTAAAAGATGATTCCGAATCACTGATTAAAGGTATGGCAATTTTTGAGATGCTCTATGTCTCAAGGGCATGAATAACAAAGGAGTACGTATATGAAAAGCCTTCTGAATATTTTTTCAAAAAAGGACGTGTGTATGTTGCTTACCAACCTGCAGGGAGTTCATGTGGAGAAATACCGTTCTTTTACGGATTTTCTGAAACACAACAACAACGCCCTGAAGACGATTGCCGATATGGAACAGATCTTTTACAGCGGCAGGCCTTTTAGCCTTCCATTCATGAAGATGAAATATAAAAGACTGCGTAAATCTGTAACTGGAGTCTTAGAATCTCTGGAAGCCATGTCAGGCAAGGAATTCCCTTCATTAAAAAAGGTAATGGATGAAATAGATACTGCACTTTCCGAAGAATTGAGGCCTGCATATCAATATGTAACACGTGATCTCGTGCTCCACTTTGAAGATATTACTCCTGAGCTGAAAAAGATGGTGGGAGCAAAGGCAGGACATCTCGCTTTTATTAAAACCTCTCTCGGACTGCCTGTTCCTGAGGGTTTTGCTATAACCGCCTTTGCCTTCTGGAGGTTTATTGATGAGAACAAGCTCTCAGCACAGATAGAAGATGCACTTTCGGGATTGTCTCCTGATTTCACAGGCAACCTTGAAACTATAAGCGATGAGCTAAGAACTATGGTCATGACTGCTGAGGTTCCCCTGGATATTATTGAAGCTATCATGAAGGAATACCATACACTTGAGTCAAAAACCCAGAAAGGCGTGAGGATTGCTCTAAGGAGCAGTGCGATTGGAGAAGATACAGAGGCAACCTTTGCAGGACAATATGTTACCGTGCTGAATGTCACAGAAGAGAACATCATCAATGCTTACAAGACAGTCATTGCAAGTAAATATTCACCAAGGGCTATCTCTTACCGGTTACATTACGGACTTGACGACCATGAAACCCCCATGTGCGTTGCTGGGGTGACAATGATTGATTCAATGGCAAGCGGTGTTGTCTATACCGGTGATGATTCATCCGGCGATGCCAATCTCGTTAAAATCAGTTCGATATGGGGACTCGGTGAACACTTGGTAGACGGCAGTGCCTCACCGGACATTTTTCTGGTAGACAAGGAGAATAAATCCATCAGGAAAAAAGAAATAAACAGGAAGGACCACCGTCTCGTCACACTTGATACTGGTGGTACGAAACTGGAGAAAGTACCTGAAGGCGAAAAAGATAGAGCTTCACTTGATAACGATACCGTTATGAGACTGGCCGATTATTCACTTATGCTTGAAAATGCCTTCGGAAGTCCCCAGGATATCGAATGGGCGGTTGACACAAAAGGAAGACTGTTTATTTTGCAATCACGCCCCATCGGTCAGGCAGAAAAGGTTCCTGAAGAAGCAAGGCAGATAGACTTGGCGGGATATGAGGTTCTCCTTTCAGGCGGACAAAACGCATCTCCCGGAGCAGCTGCAGGCAGAGCTTTCATCATGAAAGAAGGGATTGAAACCAAAGACGTGCCGGAAAATTGCATCCTTATTACAAAAACTGCTTCACCGGATTATGCAAAGCTGATGACAAAAATAAAAGGCATAATAACTGATATCGGCAGCGTTACGAGCCATCTTTCCTCGGTAGCCCGCGAATTTGGGATACCTGTCATCGTAGATACAAAGAATGCAACGACTGTTCTTCAGGATGGTGAGATGATAACCATGTCGGCTGTTTCTACAACCGTCTATAAAGGGATTATAGAAGAATTGGCAGGAGGTGCAAGACCAACAGGAAAACTGGTTTTTGGAAGTCCTGTCCAGAGAAGGATGCGAAACATCCTCGACAGGATCTCTCCTTTAAACCTTACAAACACGGAATCTCCCTCTTTTTCTCCGGAAGGGTGCAAAACGCTCCATGACATTATACGCTTCACCCATGAAACAGCCGTAAAGGAGATGTTCGGTCTCACTGAGGAAGCTGAAGAAATACGCTCAATTAAACTTACTGCTTCAATCCCCTTAACGCTTCATCTGATTGATGTTGGCGGAGGCCTTAAAGAGGGATTGACCACCTGTCATGTCGTTACGCCGGAACATATCGAATCTCTCCCCATGAAGGCTATCTGGAAAGGATTTACGCACCCTGGGATAACCTGGTCCGGTGCAATAGGCGTTGATATGAAAAAATTTGTAACCCTCTTTGCCGCGAGTGCAACAGCAGGGGGAAGAGATGAGCCTGGAGGGACCAGTTATGCGATCATTTCGAGAGAATATATGAACCTCAGCGCAAAGTTCGGTTATCATTTCGCCACAATTGACACCCTGTGCAGCGAAAACAGTAACCAGAATT